>JAUVYS010000076.1 GCA_030602965.1 Candidatus Bathyarchaeota archaeon
TGAAAAATTAAGGCGTATATTAGGGAGGCGAGGCCGAGCTCTGAGAAATGCGCTATCTCTTTTCCTCGATCAACTTTGTTGTAAATGATTAGTACACCGCCAATTATGCTACATAAGCCTCCGACTATCGTTAGAAGCCACATCTTAGTGTAGATCTGAAACAAAACTTTGATTATGGTGGATAAAGTGCCTTCTGCTATTTGTGCTGTAAGGTGGTTAATCACCTCTTCTACATAACGGTAAGGAATACCATAAGAACTTGCATCAATAGATTCAAGATAACCCATGCAAAGAATGAATATTCCACCTATGATCAGAATTGCTCCCGCAATCTTGTTCCTCTTCGACTCCATCATCGTCCCTTCTCCAATATCTTTAATGAAACACTGGTAATTAATACAAGTTTCGTGCGTGCACTATTTTTTTAATGGTTTATTTAAAGTCATTACAGCTTTATGCGTGATTGAAACAATCCTCATGGTCTTGTTACTCAAAGCTTTGATTAGAAAATCTGCTGCGCTCGAATTTTCTGGTATTAAATACCATAAGCCATTCTCACGAATTTCATTTTTTACTATCAGTTTCCCCTTCTACGATATTTGTTATTGATAAAATTAAAATCATCGCGCGCGTGAATTGAATAGAAAATATTAAAAAACTTCAAATTATTTGAATTGTTGGAGAGAGGTGAGATAAAATGGGAATATTTGACAAGTTTTTAGGACCATCAGAGGTAGAGAAATTAAAAGAAAAAAGAGATGTTGAAGGTTTAATAAAAAAGCTTGAAACAGGGGGTAACAAGGAGCGTGCAACTGCTGCCTATGCACTTGGAGAGATTGGTGATGAAAAGGCAATTGCGCCACTGATTAAACTCCTTGAACAGATTGGTACCGATGGCGATGTATGTATCGCTATTGTCAAGGCGCTTGGACAGATTGGTGATGATAGAACATTAGAGGCGTTGATTAGAGCCCTATCAGACGATATTAGAAGGAGATCAAGCCCAATTGGTTTCCTGGAAGTGCCTGTGTCTCTAGCTGCTGCCCACGCACTTAAGTCGATTGGTGAACGAGCAGTTGAGCCATTAATTAAAGCCCTTGGAAGCGAAAGTGGATGCATGAGGGTATACGCGAGACGTGCACTTGAGATGATCGGAGAACCAGCGGTTAAGCCCCTAACTAAAGCACTTGAAAATAAAAATGTGCGCAAAACAGTGAAGGAGCTTCTTAAAGAGATGAAGATAGAACCCATACCACCTCCGGTCGTCAGTTCACCCTCTACCGCAGCAACATCACCAACTGCGCCTCCGCCAAGAAACAAGTACTGCATCAAATGTGGGGAAGAGATGCCCTTTAAGGCCAAGTTCTGTCCAAAGTGCGGTGCCACACAGTAACCTCTTTTTTCAGCGCGCATGAATAGTCACTCTGAGAGATTCTGCATTTAATCAGAGACGGCAACCTGAAAAACTCAGTGTAATCAAGAGACAGAAAAGTCATCACATATAGGTAGGATTAATCGACTACGAATATTCTATTCAGATAGTTCCTCTTTTGATAGCAGAGATTTCTCTCTTGATTGCTGATCATTAATCGCATAATCGCCTAGGCGATCGAGTGATTAAAATACGTAAGAACGCTATTTTTTTAGTACGCTTTTAATGTGAGAGGGAGTTAGGAATGAAAGTTTTGATTGCATTAGGAGGTAATGCAATTAAGCAAGCAAATGAGACTGGAACGGCAGAAGAGCAGTTCAGAAATATTAGAAAAACATGTAAGTGCATTCTAGAAATTGTCAAGTTAGGCTCCAAAGTAGTTATAACACATGGTAATGGACCTCAAGCTGGAAATCTGCTGATTCAGCAAGAAGAAGGAAGAACCCTTGTGCCTCCTCAGCCTCTAGAAATCGTTGGAGCTATGACGCAGGGTCAGATAGGTTATATGATACAGCAAACATTATGGAATCTTCTAAACAATGCTGGATTGAAAGTTCCAGTAATTGCTATTGTTACGCAGGTCTTGGTAGATGAGAATGACCCAGACTTTAGAGATCCGTCAAAGCCTGTAGGTTCATTTTACACAGAGAGTGAAGCTAAAAAACTCATGAAGGAGAAGGGCTACACTATCAAGAAGGTTAAACCTAGCGGTGAAAGAGCTTATCGAAGAGTTGTCCCATCACCTGACGCCATTGACATAATTGAGAAGGAAGGCATTAAAAGAATGGTTGACACTGGAGTCGTGGTTATTTCCTCTGGGGGTGGTGGAATTCCAGTGGTGCTAAATGAGAAAGGAGAATTAGAAGGGATAGATGCAGTGATAGATAAGGACTTGGCTGGAGAAAAACTAGCTGAAGTCATAAAAGCAGACATATTCATGTCATTAACAGACGTTAATAAAGTCAAACTGAACTATGGGAAACCCAACGAAAAGTGTATAGATAAAATGACTTTAGCAGAGGCAGAAAAGTATTATCAAGAAGGCCATTTCCTACCAGGAAGTATGGGGCCTAAAATCTTAGCGTGTATAAGATTCTTAAAATTCGGTGGAAAAAAAGCAATAATCACTTCACCGGATAAAGCAATTAAAAGTCTTGAGGGTAAAGATGGTACAACGATTTATCCAAAATAACAAGTCGCGCACGATAAAAGCTGTTAAAGAATCATCATTACTTACTTTTTCAGTCTTCTCTTTACAGATTCGCTCTCGAGTTCCTTGATGGCGTCGGAGGCAATCCAGCGGGCTGCCTTGGAATCTATTTGTTGGATTTCCTTAGCAACCTCTATGGCAGCCTTGTTCAGGTTCAGATTCCTTTTCCCGATGTTCCTCAGCGCCCAGTTGACTGCTTTCTTCACGAAGTTCCGCTCGTCTGTGGCTTCACGCTTTATGACCGGAAATAACTTGATAAATTTTTCGTCTTTTACCTCCTTGTCATGCCACGCTAGACAGGCTATCAGCGCGAAAGCAGCCCTCTTAACAAACTCCTCTTCCCGCTCAGACCAGTCGAGGATCTTCTTCCATGCAAGGAGAGTCTTCTCGAAGAGGTTCATACACACCTGATCACAAACGTCCCAGGAGTTGATGTCTTTCACCCAGTCCTCCATCTGCTTCTCTGTCAACTTCTCAGGACTATCGATCATCGCTGCCAAGATCCTTGCTTCATGTATCCCTGTCTTCCATAACTCAATCGCAAGCCTGTGGTCCTTTCCCAGCTCTTTCGCCATATTTCGCATTTCAGGAACTGATACTCCTAATCTTTGTTTGGTTACCATCCCATATCGAGCCATCCCTTCCAGCCGATTAGACCTAGCCTTAACCTTTAGTTTCTTCAGAACCTCTTTCACAGAAGCCATTCTTAATCCCCTTGTCTTTTCAAGAGATTCAAAATATTTGTAAATCATTATTAAATTATCTCATAAACCATAGGCCCATGCGTGAATATTAGAATCCGTAGATTAATTTAGAATAATAAAAATCACATTTACCATTTTCCTCACTTTCTCTTTTTCAGGGCTTAAGTAAAGATTTCATAATTAAGAGCATCTTCTCACTCATGTGCAAACTCCTTAGGAGCATTAGTATCATTGCTACGTACAAGATTTACTTGTAAATTATGAGAATGATGAATTATTTCATTTTGACTTTTTCTTGAAGAGCAACCAACTATTTTTGCTGCCCTTTAATCTTGTTTTTATCAACACATATTTTCCATTCAATTTTTCACCTTGAATATCAATGATAATTTCGTTTTCTTTCCATTTTTCAGATGTGTAACTTCCTTTATCCCAGATCTCCACAGTTCCTGCTCCGTACTCGCCTTTAGGGATGGTACCCTCGAAACTAGCGTAATCAACAGGGTGATCTTCCACAGCTATAGCAAGCCGTTTCACTCCTTCTCGTGTTGGTGGCTCTTTTGGAACGGCCCAACTCTTTAGAATCCCATCGCGCTCTAGTCGAAGATCCCAGTGTAAATTGCGTGCTTGATGTTTCTGAATAACATAGATTAAGTTTTTTCCTGCCTCTTTTATTTCTGCTTCTGGCTCAGATGTTTCAGTGAAATCCCGTTTTGACATGTATTCTTCCAAAATCATAAAATCCTCATTCACCCAAATTTACGTACACATTTTATCATGTGTATGTTTAAATGCACAAATGTTTTAATTACTTTATTCCATCTAATAGTTGAATAGACGATGCAAGAAATAGAGTTGAGATCTATCAAATTTTCAAAAAGATCGCTCATATTTATTGTATTATTCGTTTTTGCTTTAGTCTTCGTGATACTGTTTGATTTGTGGGTAAACATCACCATCATCCAGACAACATATTTATCAAAAGCAGGAATGGACTGGTGGAACGATGTCTTTCTTTTACGGGGTGATTTGTTAACACTCTGCTTTTTATTACCATTACTCACAATAGACCCTAGAATTACTCGTTGCAAAATCTTAGGACTTTTACGTTATGTTTATTGGAGGATAAATTGGATTCGTTTAGGTCATGTAGAGGAGAGAATGGAAAATGTATTTGATGATAAATTTTCATTCAAGATCGGGCTTATTTATCAAATACTTACATACAGTTTCTTCTTTCTTTTAGCTTTGGCTACTCAAGCATTTGGTCTTGCTCTTCCTCTTCACATGGCTAGGAACGGCGTTGGATACTTCGACCTACAGACAATTAGCCGGATATTTCTTTTTCCCATTAACCCTCCAACTGTTGAGGAGCTTGTTGCTTTAACCCCAACTATTGAGACTTGGTATTCGATGATAGTCACTTTATTGACTATTGTTTTGGTTCTTTGGATGATTCGACTAATAATCGGTGGTGTAGGAGCGTTTATGGCTGGAAGAGTTGGTAAAGGGTTGCGAGATTTTTCTGCTTCTGCATCACTTTTGATTTTAATGTTTCTTTTCAGAGCTCCTTATGGAGCGTTTGATGTTACTTCACCTCATACGTGGGGTATTCTCATCACTTTAGAATTATTGAGCATCATGGCAATCATAGTCTTTCATATTCACCGCGAAAGTTTAACCATCGACAGAAGACAAATGTTGCCATACATTACTGTATTTGGATTGGTCTCCATTATACTGTTAGCTAACATCGGATTCATAATGGTATACAGGTTGCAATGGGATCCCTCTTGGGTTCAGTACGAGTGGTATCCTAAGACAGCAAAGGAGATTGAGTACACTAAATGGACGACTGGGATATCTGAATGGCAACATCTCTCTTTGTCTGAAATCGGATCAACAAACAACACAGAGATCCTCTCAAAGATTCGACAATGGGATTTTGAAGCAAGTTTAACGAAGATGAAAAACCAGATTGGTGTAAACTGGTTGACTCTGGCTGACAGTGATATCTTATACCTGAATAATCAAGAATACTGGGTTTGCCCAACAACGATTAATTACAATATTGCCAGTGACTGGATAAGCCGCCGCTTCATTTACACAAATACACCCAGAGTGATCGTGATAGACAGTCACACAGGAGAGTTTGTGCAGCCAGAGAATGCTTTCAATCTCTCTAAGATTCCTTTGATTTATTATGGAGAAGGCTTCGAAAAAACATATGTTAACGTGCCCGGGTTCACTGAAATTGGCGGAGCCACCTATCAGGAGGAACCTGACTATGTTCTAACAGGGTTTATCAGAGCATGGTGGTTTCTTAAGGAGGGGCAGCTTGGTTTCGCCCTCAACCCTCCAAAAGACGATATCGCATTGTTATGGAACAGAGATGCGAAAGAGAGAGCTAAAACAATCCTCTTGAATCATCTCGTCGTAGACGACGACGTTTATTTGGTGACTGATGGCGAGCGACTTTATTACTGTGTACAGGTTCTCATCAACTATCCTCTCTCAAGCGAATTCTCAAAAAGCAGGTACATGCGGTTTCTCGGTGTGATGACTGTCGATGTTGAAAATGGCAACATGAAAGGCTACTCTGTAGATGAGTCTGATGGTTTTCTCTTAGATTTCTATAAGAGCTTCTATAACTGGCAATCTATTCCGGCATGGTTAAAATCCCAGATCAGGGTGCCTGAAACGTTTTATGAGAGTCAGTTAGAAGTTGATTATCGATATCACGTGAGTGACCCAACTGTTTGGAGGAGTAACTCTGACGATTTCGAGAGGCCCACTGATACAGATGTTCACTATGTTCTTGTAACGAAAGATGAAAACATAATCTTCGTTGCTGTCCAGCTTGTAGAGTACCGCAGAGCAACAGGATTAAATCTTGCTGGTCTTTACACAGCCTTGGATGGCACTGAATATGGCGATGTCTTCTTTTACC
>JAUVYS010000119.1 GCA_030602965.1 Candidatus Bathyarchaeota archaeon
CAAATGATCGATTATATCGCTCAAAAAATTACTTAATCCTTCCTCATTGTCAAAATTAGTCTTTGACACAAGATTTTCAGTCAATTCACGACCCTCAGCCTCTCCATGAAATGATCCACGGTGTCCTTGGTTAATAAATTCCAAAAAACGAGCCGGAAAACTGTCAGGAACTAAAGAAACATTGAATTGCAATCCAAAACGGTCTTTAGCTAACGGATGGACATCTATAAATTCTTGAACTGGTTGATATAGTTCCTTGTAGATTTTTAACATCTCCTTTTTCTCATGAAAAATTTGTCGCGCAAATTCCATTTGGTTTTCTCTAGCACATTTAAGTTGTCCTGGAACATTTGTTAATTCACTTAGTAGGGCTTTGTAATACTCTAATGTATCAACTGTTTTTGCATTGCCGATAAGAGATTTTTCTTTTCTTTCCCAATTAGATTTGTTTACAAGATATTTTTGGTATTCCTTGTTTGATAGGTCAAGCTTTTCACGAAATACATCAATTTTCTCACTCTTGTCTTTCTTTCTGAAAGTTGGGCTTTCATCTTCATCTTCATCCAACTTATTTTTGAGATCTTCTCTTGCCGCCTTTAAAGAATCCTCTAATTGATTAATTTGTTTCAAGTTAATATTAAGATTGATAAGCTTGCCTAACGGTAATTCAAGCTCTTTGCAGTCAGATTCTAAATCAGAAATCAACGATTCATATTGGATTTGAAAGTTAGCAAGTTTTGCCCGTATCTTTTCTATAAGTCGCAATTTATAAACGACATTTTTTAATTCTTCTTCGGCCTCTTCAATCTCTTTTTCCAAAGTCTTAATCTCTTTTGACAATTTGTCTATACTCAAAACGATTTTGTCCATTTCCTTCTTTTTTTCAGGATCAGTTTCAGGTCTTTGCATTTCAACCGGTTTTATTTTTCGATGCGATTCGATTTCTTGTTTGATTGTTTCCAACTCTGATTTTAACTTATTGACGTAGGTTTCTGTAGACATATCTTCTAACTTGATTACATCTTGGATTATTTTTTTCAACTTATCCTTTATTATTCTTGTTTTTTCTTGAGATTCTGATGTTCTAAATTCAATAAGTTTATCTAATGTATTCATACCTAGATGTTCTTCAATAGGTACTCGTGAAAAGATAACTTGCTTTAACTCTTCATTAAATCTTCCTTCTTTACCTCCCTTTAATTCGTCACAGATCGCTTCCAAATAAAATTGGGGAATATAACGGATTGTTTCTATTGATGATGGATTATACCGATCGTCAAGATTTTTTCTAATTGTGTCACCACTTTGCCATGTCAATAGAGCATTAAAACTTTTAGCCTTGTTTCCTCTAGGATGCCGAAATTGATCTTTTTGAAGGAAAGGAAAAGACTCTTCGTGTGGACAATTACCTAAGAGACCGAGTACATCCGCAAGTGCACTTTTCCCGGTTCCTTTGTTACCAATGATTGCAATCAGGCCAAAATTAAATTCCAAATTGACACCAGAAAACCATTTTTCGTCAATCGTTGATTCAGGAGTTTTAGTGAAACTAAGGGATTGGATAAAGCGTGTTTGGTTGTCATTCAGGTAGCCTAAAATATTTGGCTTCTCACCGATATAGACCCTCTCCAAGGGTTCATTGATAACCTCTTTGAGGCCAACAAAAGTAGGGTCTGCTTTAAGCCAACAAGGTGAAGGAATTGTGTAATCATTTATATTATGATTATCCGATCCAATGATAAGTGGGCGTTCTAAACCTGTTGCTGGAAACACAATATTGCGATATCGTTCTACGTCTCTAATTTGACCAATCTCAAGGACGTCAACAAATTGTTTAGTAATGTCATATTTAATGCGCTGTTGAAATTGCTCTTTATTTTCAATACCTTCAATCGAATTTGATTTTCCTCCTGCATGTATTGAGATCAAACCTCCTAGCTTTGAAAATACATCGCGGGCTTTTGAAATTCGAACATAAACCTCATCATCACCACCCTTTTTACGAATCCCTTCAGGTGTCAGATCAAGTGCTCCCCGAATGGTATCCCATAGGTGTTCCAAGTTAGCAAGCTCAGAAAAGATGCCGGCGTAGTGAATCGGCTTATCGCCTAGCTCTGAACGAAGTTCAATGCCAGGGAGAATTGTGAGGTTTTCATTATTGAGTTTACGTAATTCTGTGATTCTAGGAACATCTATAAAGTGGTGGTCTGTTATTACGACAACTCGGACTTCAGCAGTGATTAAGCCTTCAATTATATCATCATTATTGACAGACTTATTTGAATAGTCATAGGACGAAGGAGTGTGGAAATGTAAATCCCATCTATGCCATCTAGAGCCAATTGGACTGTTTTCCATATTATTAAACCTCAAGTTTGTTGTTAATCTCTATACATCGTAAAATAGGGTCTGCCTAACGTTGAAAATCACCTGCCGTTTCCCAAACCCGATAGAGCACGGGAAACGGTCAGATGCATTGATTTGTTAGACGCGGAACGCGTGTCTATTCCCAGTCATCCGTCTCTGCTGCCAGGATTCCAAGATAGCGTGAGATATTTGTTATGGCATCGTGAAAAAAACCATGCCTCTTGCGCAAATAATCCCGAAATCCCCTGAGTTTGTGAAGCAGTTCCTCCTTGTTTTCCTCCGCTTTAGTTACGACGTCAGCGGGCCAATCGTGAGATTTGATTTTCAATGATCCTTTGACCGGTAGCCCAATATCGGAGAAGTGGTAATGGTTGAGTAACAGTATCGATCCCAGTAAGGCGAGCTGCTCCTTTCCTCGTCGCCTTCCAGAGAAGCCAAGCTTCTCCTGAAAGACCTCCGCAACTCGAGGTTGCAGGTACTCAAGGCGGTTATATGCAACAGCACATTCGCGCGGATGTAGCTTGGCCGTTCCGTCGTCAAAAGGCATAGAGTCGCGTAAGGCATCAAAAACCAGATCCATAGCAACAAGACAGTCCCTATCCAAAAAAAGAAGATGCTGATAATAGGTGTCAAGCAGCCTCCTGTACTGTTCATTAGGAACTGGGCCGGTAATGCCTTCGCATGGCTCGTGGGTAGAGTTGGACCACTGCCTTTTCACTTCTGTAATTCGCCCCATGAGCTCCCCTAAGGCAGTACGCTTATGTTCGAACAAAAGCGAAGTCTGAAGCTGGGTGAGTTGGTACTCGTGCCGAATCCCCTCGATCCTAGAGGTTAGCTCCGACTTTAGTTCAGCAAGGTGCTTGTCTGCCGCCAGCTTTATACTGGTAGTGATACTTTGCTGGAGGGCTAGGCGCAGGACGTAGAACAAGACGCCACCTAGAACTGTAACTACAAGCACCCAGAGGGCTGGACTTTCACTCACGTGTTCCTCCACATTCTGTCGATGCGTCTAACGTTACGCATCACCCGTAAGTGTAACGAGTCGGGTGGATGCGCTTATTAGACATTCTTTCCGTAGAAGAAAATATTCTTTAACTCTTCATATATATTATTTAAGTAAGGGGGAACGTGGTCATATACGTGCCGAATCTTCATGTATGTATCCTCATAAATTTTGAACTCTTCGATTAGTTCCTTTCTTACCGTATGCTTTTTGCCGCCAAGGCAATTGTCATACTTCCACTTTAGATTGTAAAAGTTTTCAGCAAGTCTCTTCATGAAGTTGTCGCGATACTGTCTGACCGAGCCAGGCCCGGCAAGAATCGTAACTGACTGTCCGTCATATCCATCGAAAATGTATTTTTCTGTTTTTCTCGTTGAAATATTCCTGTGAATTAATGAACACATCTCCTGAAGCGTATCAACATTCCTATTCAGGTCTTGTCTAGTTGAATCCACATCGATATTTAGGACCATAGGGAACATCACGGTGTAATTGTATTGACCTCCTTCTTTCGGATCATACAGTCTACTCATTTGGCTTCTTTTAAGCGGTTTTATTTTCAGTTTCTTCACTTGGCCTACGTGGGAAAAGAATACAGGGAGATTCTCTCCCGAAAAAACTGATAACCGCTTAGCGCTCTCGTTAAGCACTCCCCAGAAAAAAGGGATCTCCAAATTCTGCAGATAGGTTATGTTCGCCGAGAAATCAAAGAGCCCGTCATTGCTCTTAATCTGTATAGCGAAAGAACTCAACGGCAACGGATAATCGCGACCATCCTTCTTTTTCAGTCGGAATAAAGTACAAAAAAAATCGCTCCCTAGATCGTCAGATACGGTCGAAGGTTTGGCTACAAAGGACAATCTAGACAGAATGTATTCTGCCAGCTTCTCACGATCCCACCCACGCCTGAAATAATAAGGAGCTGTCATTTTTGACCACCTTTATGTCTAACGGCCTGCGGCTAAGCGGTTAAAAAGCCAAGAGATATGTTACTCAAATAAGTGATCCCGCCAAATTAAGAACAATGAAAAGATGGAACGCTTTTCAATCCGACTTCAGCCACTTGTTAGCACTCTTAATTACAATATTCTATAAGTATCTATTCGTAATATATTTCACATGCTCTTTATGAGAATCTCGGAATTCATTTGATAGTCTTAAAATCAATG
>JAUVYS010000018.1 GCA_030602965.1 Candidatus Bathyarchaeota archaeon
TCATCTGCTTACACCTCTTTACTAATTTTAACTATACAAAAAATACATAGAATGAAATTTTCTGATATAGTGTCTCAAAGTTTCAACTATATCCTTATTAAAGCTATTCCTACTTAGCTTATTCTAATAATAGTATAAGATTAGAAAAGAAATATCAAATCGGTATATTTCCTGAGAAAGATTCGAGATTAAGATTATTTTTGTAATCTTTCTCAAAGAAATGTCTTAGAAGATAACAGTATTGTCTAGCCGTTATGTGTTGTTTGTTTTCGCAATCTATGAGAAAGTTGTAGAAATCATGTAAATCTGGTTTTATGTCTCTTGACACGCTGGAGGTCGCGGGTTCAAATCCCGCCCGCCCCACCATATCAGCCTTTTTAGAAAAATTTGTTTTAATATACTGGTTTGATGGAATAGGTGACTCTAAACGTCTAATCGCTTCAACTAACGCATTTTCACACATTTTAGATCCATCGATTAGGACGGTATAAAGACAAGATTCTAGGCGCCGTTTCACCCTAAGAGGTGGTATTTAAAAACGAAAAAGAGACATGAGGCTGAAAGAGGTGTATGCATCGAATCGTATGGATAGTGAACCTTTATAATTAACCTTGCTGTTTTAGGGGGTTTATCGCATCAATTTATGCTTGTATCAAAGTCTACAAAGGCCTTTGCAACCTGATTAATTCATTCTTGAATTGCGTTTTCGAATGCCTTTGAAAACGTCATGCAGAATTTCTGTGATAGGAGAAATGATAGATATGCAAATACAATGTTTTGAAGATTTACCATTAGGGAGAGAAGTTATGAAAGGCATTGAAGATCTGGGATTCAACAGTCTCTTCCCAATTCAGGCTCACGCAATAATGCCTTTGCTGGAAGGCAAAGACGTCATTGGGCAGGCGCAGACCGGAACAGGCAAGACTGCAGCCTTCGGAATTCCAATGGTTGAACGCTTGAACCCACAAATTAACAGGGTTCAAAGCTTAGTCTTGGAGCCAACACGTGAACTTGCCATACAGGTTGCAGATCACATAAGCCGGCTCGGCAAATACTCGAAGTTGAGGGTTTTACCTGTTTATGGGGGCACGTCCATCCAAAGACAAATACACGCACTCAAAAGAGGCGTCCACATTATTGTTGGAACTCCCGGCCGCATAATAGATCTGCTTAAAAGAGGCAGGTTGAGACTGACGTCAGTGAAGATTATTGTTCTCGATGAAGCTGATAGAATGCTTGACATGGGCTTCATAAAGGACGTAGAATACATACTGTCAAAAGTGCCAGTTAACCGGCAGACGAGCCTATTCTCAGCAACCATCGACAAATCAGTAATGCGGCTATGCAACAGATACATGAAGAGCCCCGAAAAAATACTTGTAAGCAAAGACGAAATAGCCCTCACCCAGATAAACCAGCACTACCTAGTCGTAAACAGCCAAAGCAAACTTAAAAATCTGTGCAACATCCTAGACGAACATCATGTAGAACGAGCCATCATCTTCTGCAAGACCCGTAGAGGAACAGACAGGCTGGCGCGTAGACTAAGGGCACGAGGATACAACGCCGAAGCGTTTCATGCTGGTTTCACTCAATCGCAAAGAGAGTCTGTAATAAATGCTTTCCGAAAAAGAAAGATAAAACTGCTTGTCGCAACAGATGTCGCGGCTAGAGGGCTAGACATCCAAGACATAACCCACATAATAAACTACGATATCCCTATGGATCCACTAATGTATTTTCATCGGATCGGTCGAACAGCCAGAATGGGACGCGAGGGAACAGCCATAACGCTAGTGAGCTATGGTGAAATAACCGAATTGAACAGGATAAAAGCCTTGACAAAGACCTCAATAGAAGAATTAGAGTCTAACGTGATCTAAGAAACAAGCGACTGTCTTACACCCAAATTATACCAGTTACCCACGATCACAACGTTAAATCTCTTGCTGAATAGGGTTCTGTTTCACAGTTATTGTTAAGAAGATCGCAGAGAACAAGGTTAACCCAGCAGCTAGAAAAGCCGTATACACGTTAAAGGTATTATGAATAAAGACGAAGAATATTGGCCCCAATAATCCGCCTACATCCATAAATGTTCGATTGAGACCAATCGAGATTCCACGATGTTCTGGTTTCACAATTTCATTAAGCCAGACTGTAAGGGTGGAATAAACTAATCCACTTCCCACACCCGCAAAGAACATTAATCCTGTAACAAGTTCAAATGATGCGATTGTTGTTAAAAGACAAATACATAGACCATCGACGCCGAGTCCCAACATCACTATTTTCTTATGTCTTATTCTCGCTATAATGTTTCCAGAGAGTAATGTTCCAGTTACAAAGCCAAAAACCCTTGAACTTACGATGATTCCAATTAAACCTACGCCAAAATTCAACTGTTGATTGAGGTAGAGCTGTAATACCGTGCTTGTCATCCCAACAGTTACTGACATTCGAAGTAGACTATCAAAACAAATTGCTATGAAATTCCAGTTCCAAAGGCTTTTCAGCGATTTCATAATGTTTTGAGTGTCAAGACTGACAGGTTTTTCACCCATATTTTTTATGTCTGTAGATGTGAAAGCGGCAATGAAGCTTAATGCAATCAACGTGAAGGCAAGGTAGAAGACATTTTGATATCCAATGTAGAAGGATAGAAAGGCTCCGAGTGGTGCTCCAAAAAGGCTTCCCATAAATTGTATGCCTTGAAAGACAGCGACAGCTTTTCCCTTAATTTTAGGGTTCACTTGATCAAGTATGAGAGCGATGTTGTTCAGGAAAAACAAGGCTGCTCCAAACCCCCACAATGTTCTGCCAATTATCAACTGATAAATCGATGTAGACGAAGCACATATCAAAGAACCGATGGCAGATATCAACAACCCATAGATGAGTGGTTTTCTTCTACCTATCCTATCAGATAACATTCCAGATGGAATTTCTATGAAGATTCTTGAAAAGAACCATGAAGAAACCACAACACCAACAAGGATCTCAGATGGGTCTAACTGTAAAGCAAGGATGGGTAGAAACGCACTTGTCAAACCTAGACTTATCGTGAACATGAAGCCTATGAAAACCTGTTTGTAGAACAGTGGAGAATAGGCGTTCCTGGAAAACATTATTTCTTCACGATCCTTCTGGAATACCGTTGAATAAACCTTGTAATACAAAAGGTTACCTCTTTGATTACACCTTCAATCACTCATAGATTCGGTTTAAATGGAATCATTTACTAGAAACATGGTGTAAAATTGTCCCTCTGAGATCTAATTGCATAAACTAAAACAGAGAACGAAAAAAGTTGAAACCAAGTAATTCCAAGATAATCTTTGTGCCACTTGGAGGTTGCCTTGGACACCTTAGTAGAAACGAAGCAATAGCAAAAGAGGTTAAAAAGAGAATACCTGCAGCTAAGATGATTTTTGCAGTCGGAGGACTAACTTACGAGGCAGCTAAAAAATGGAAACTAGAAGCTGTTGAGATCCCTGAAGATGCTTCTCAGAAATTACTCAGTCAATGGTTCGATACAGCTGGTGAAGAATCTAAAAGTTCAGCTTCAAGAATATTCTTCTCACTCTCACTATCCTTTTTTCTAAATAATATTCTAAGATGGCTGAACCTCTGGCGTTTGAAGCGTGACTTTAAACCAGACTTGATAATTGCCGATGGAGAATATCCAATGCTGGCCTTCTGTAAAGCTTACAGCATCCCATGCGTTTTTGTCACAAATGATTTAATGCCTACAGTTCCAAATTTGATAGGTAAAAACAGGGCAAAAAAAATACAACGCGCTCTAGATATGGCTATTACACATCTATTGAAATGGGCAAAACTCATCATAGTACCAGACTTGCCTGGTACTACAAGGATTCCAGTGGAATTAGATGTTCACTTCACAGGCCCGGTCTTGAAGATTAGCCTTGAAGATGTTCCCGACAGAAAAATTATCAGAAGGAAAATGAAGATCAAACCAGATGACAAATTAATTCTTGTTAATGTCAGTGGCACTGGTGCTGGATCAGAGTTAATCTATGCGTCAATTGATGCTTTCAAAAAGGTTAAAGTTCAATTGCCCAAGACCCGAATGATCGTCAAGTATTGGCCTGCTATCAGTGATGAAGAAGCTTCAAAGTATACGGGTCCTGGTTTAGAGCTTATTAGGTTTGTTCCAGATCTTTTTGAATACATCGTTGCCAGCGACGTACTAGTGACACACACAGGTCACACTACACTAATGGAAGCTGCCCTTGCGAAAACCCCCATAATAACCACGCCTTACAGAGGCCAAATTGAACAGTTGGTCAACGCGAAACGAATGGAAGCTTCAGGAAGAGTAGTTGTGATATACCCTGACGAGTTTACGTCCGATAAGCTGGCTTCAAGCATAACCTTACTATTAAAGAATAAGAAGAAACGTTCAGAAATGGTCTCTGCTAATGAGCGATATGTGGATGGAAAAGGAGCAGGTAGAGCTGTAGACCTCATCGTTAAGCTTCTCAATAACTAGTAATCAGAGAGAAGTTTCTGATCAAACTCATTTTCTTTCAGTCTATCCCAATCTTCCTTTTTCACGAAACCGCCTATTTGCTCTTTTATATTCTTCGCCATCTTTGGGCCTATGTAAGGTATCTCCATTAACCTGTTTAATTGAGCTTTTTTCAAGTCCTCAATCGTTTTTAAGCCTGCATTGAAGAGCATTCGACCTCTGACACGGCCTATTCCCGCCAGTCTGACGAGAGGGACAAGCTCCTTCTTTACTCCTGACTCAGTTCGAACCTCCAACTCTGAAATTTTCGGAAAGAGATCTTTGTGACCGAAGAGACGAGCAATTTTGTGCGCGGCATGTAAAAGCCATTTCGCTGAGTCTACCAGCCTAAAAAGATCTCCTGGTTCAACAGAGAACTTTTCTATTATGTTGTCCTCTGAGACTTCATTATTCCAAGCATCTAAGATCAATGCTGATTTCACTTCTCCGAGAAAGCTCTCGTATCTCACTCTATCATCCCACTCTGTTGGAACTTCGAACATGAACTCGTCTTTATGAACTTCCATAAATGTGACAAGGTTCTTCATCTCTTTGCTTCTTGGATAATGTTTCGGGTACAAGTCTGGAGTGTGACAGATCATGTGGAGAAAACTTAGTTCTGTTAAAACTTTTGCTCTGCCGTACAATCCGTCTCTGAAGATGACTCCTGAAATAGGATCAATATACAACTCAGAAACTCTTCGTCCAAAATTGGTAGCCTTTAGATAACTTCTATCAACCTCAACCATTTTCTCTCTGTAGAGAAACTTCAAGACCGTTGATACCAGTTCTTCAATGTTCCTTGAGCCGTACTGGTGAGCATGTAATGTTCGATTGAAGAAATCGAATAACCCCTGCTCAGAATTGGCGAAGTCAGATGCTAATGTAGCTAAAACGTGTGATCTTAGAACACTTTCTTTGGCGAGACGTGACCATATCCGTTCAGGTTTAGCCAAGACGTAACTGTTCATTAGGTAGTCTTGTTCATCAGTGTTTTTTGCTATAAGAAGAGCCTCGCCAATCTTGTCATATTTAGGCCTTCCTGCTCGCCCGCTCATTTGTTTGTATTCCAAAACCGAGATAGGATACCATCCGTAACCAGGTTCATATCTTCTGTAGCTGCTGATTATGACTCGTCTAGCAGGAAGATTCACTCCAGCCGCTAAGGTTGGAGTGGAAGATATTATCTTGAGTTTTCTCTGTTTAAATGCGTCTTCAATTATCTTTCTGTGTTGAGCTTTTAATCCAGCATGATGAAAGGCAACTCCATGAGAGACTAAGTCTGCTAAAAGATTGCTGATTCTCGTCTTCTCCCCTGCTGAGAGAATCTTCTCTGACACGGTTTTTAGAGATCGTTTAGATTGACTTGAAAGGCCTTTGTTGACCGCTTTTGCTGCTTTCCTGGCGAATGCGACAGTTCTTCGTCTAGTCTCTGCAAAAATTAATGCTTGACCGCCCTGACTTATGATGTTTAAGGCAAAATTGATGGCTGGATTATTATCAGCTTCACCAATCTCTATAGAGCTGCCATCATTAAACTCAGCTTGATCTCCAAAGCTAACTCCTTCTATTAGTTTAACAGGCCTCCACTCTGTAGTTATTGCACCTGCTTCGAGCCACTCAGCGATTTCATCTGCATTTCTCACAGTTGCACTCAGCGCTAGAATCTGAAGCTTAGGATTCAAATCCATGAGCCTTACAAGAGTAACCTCTAAAGTTGGACCTCTGCCTCCGTCATTCAATAAGTGAATCTCATCTGCAACAACAAGGGTTACATCATTAATCCAGTCCGCTCGATGACGTAGCAGACTATCAGTTTTCTCGTTTGTAGAAACTATGATGTCGTACCTGCTCAGCCAAGGGTCAGAGCCATCGTAATCACCGGTGCTGATTCCTAAACGAAGCTTTCTGCCATCTTTTCTTTTTAAAGCTGTGTACTTTCGAAAATCGTCGTATTTTTCGGATGCTAAGGCTCGAAGAGGGGTGAGATAAAGAACCTTACCGCCTTTCTCAACAATATGCTTAATAGCGCAAAGCTCAGCTACCAGAGTTTTTCCGCTTGCAGTGGGACTTGCCAGTACAAGGTTTTTTCCGTCCAGAACACCAGCTTCGATAGCTTCCTTCTGTGGAGGATAAAGATCGGTGAACCCTGACTTTTCAATAATCTTTTTTGCTTCTTCGGGAATTGGCAGATCAGCTATTTTCAAAACATGGCCTCAGAAAGCTAAGTCCTCTTATATTCTCCAGATCTGGGGGAGTAAATTGTTCCATCTTTTGCAAGTTGCCCTACTAATCTACGTGCTTCTGCAGGGTTAAGGTCATACTCTTTTTCCAGTCTCTCGAATAGCTCTTCCCCTTTGATGGATCCTGTGAGTTTCTCCATTTCTATGATTGTTGAAAGAACAATCTGAAGCTTGTCTCTTACACTCTTTGATTTCCCTGTCATTATGACGTCGATGTCGTATTTTCCTGAGGCTATGTCTATTCCAACTTGATCTAGAGAGATCTTCATGAGGAGAATTGCTGTCTGCGCGTCTTCGATTGTAATTTTCTCACTTAGTGCAACGCGAGCTCTCGCTTCAGCCAACCTTATTAAAGACTCTAGTTGTCTTGGAGTTATTGCAATTGGAGAATCACTGCTTTCAGAAGCTGAACGCATCATAAGATAGAACTCCTGTAACCTCTGCACAGCCTCTTCAGACAACACTGGATTGATCTGCTTAGCATAACCAATATACTTTCTGAACATGTCAGGTGTAATCGGTGGCTGAACAGGTGTTGTTCCAGTTTTATGAATGGTCAATATGTGTTCTGCCATTCTTTCATCCATTTTCGATTCAGGTTCATCTCTTATGATGAAGATGAGATCGAATCTAGAAAGGATTGTAACTGGCAGCTGCACATTTTCCGCGATGGTGCGGTATGCATCGTATCTTCCGAGTGTTGGGTTGCCTGCGGCGAGAATAGAAGCTCGGGCATTTAGCGTTGCGACGATACCTCCCTTCGCTATTGACACAGTCTGCTGTTCCATTGCCTCGTGAATGGCTACCCTGTCTTCTTTTCTCATCTTGTCAATCTCATCTATACAGCACACCCCTTTATCTGCCAAGACGAGGGCCCCAGCTTCCAATGTCATTCCTCCGCCTTTATCTTGGAGCACTGCAGCGGTCAAACCAGCTGCGGTTGAACCCCTTCCACTAGTGTATAAGCCTCTTGGAGCAACTTTTGACACGTACTGTAGCATCTGGCTTTTTGCTGTTCCAGGGTCACCGATGAAAAGAACGTTAATGTCTCCTCTAATCCTTATACCGTCAGGAAGTAATTTTTGTACTCCACTGAACAGAAGATACATTATTGCCTCTTTCAAATGGTCATAGCCATAGATGGATGGCGCTACTGAACTGATCAGTTTAGTATGAATAAGAGGGTCTTTTGAGAGCTCAATAATTTTGCGTTCTTCCTCTGGTGAGATTTGAACAACCTCATATTCTTTTCCTGAGACGTTTACAAAGTTTCCTTCTATGTAGAGATTGAACGTTCTCAGTTTACTTCGTCCATAGACTTGAACTGCTCTCACGATTCCTGTGGTGGAGACTCTGTCTCCTGGCCTAGCGATGTCAACAAGATCATCAAATAATTTCACGTCCAACCATCTTGGTAGTTGACCTGGCGGAAGGTCTTCTGGCTTCTCTTGAATCCTGATCTCTTGTGAATCCATGAATTCAGACTTTCTTTCCAGTAGATCGCATGAACCAATACGCTTGCAATCAGGACACACAGGCGTCTCTAAGAATGTGCCTTTCTGCTCTACAGAGAATTCATGTTTACATTTTCTACATTTGAAAACTGCTTTAATTATGAGAGGTTGAATAGTTGACGCTCTGACTAAGATTCCATCAACCATTATCAACTTTCCCATGTGATCTGATCCAATTGTTCGCATCTGGATTGTATCTGGAAGAGCTCTAAATCTGACAATTACCTTTCCAACTTTCTCAGAGTAATCAGGGGCTTCAATCTTGAGCTGCGCCCACGCTGCATCGTTTATGTAGTTCATAACATCGTCGGGTGTGTCAATGATGCCTCGAGCTAACTCTGAGTTGTAGGTCATCAATTCACCAAAATCTACTATGATAAACTTAGCACCACTAACAGCCATCTGCGATAATCTCTGTCTATATTTGAACATACCGTCTTCTGTAGTGAATGAACCTAGAAAGTTTTGAAATTGTTCCATTGGATTTAGAGTCTTTGCCTCGGTCATTTAGAACTGTCCAACCTCAATATTTTCTTCTTCCACTCAGACACTAAAGAATACACTGCGTCATACAAAATCCTTTCTTCTAGCGACATTGTCTGAAGAACCGTATCTGTTTGAACCGGGAAGGCAGCTAAGTTAACAAGTTTTTTCAATCTACACTCAACGATGTCCTGAGAAAGCCTCTTGGCTTTAGCATATTTTTCAGAGGAAGAAACATCCTTTACAGCCTTTTCCTCAAGAAGTACAAGGAACCTCCGCAATCTAGGATAGAAATGTTCAGGTAAGGTGGAAAGCCGCATCCCAGGCTGGATGGGCTCTTTCCACTGAATCTTGTTAAGTGAAACAAGATCCATAGGATAACCCTCAAGGAATCTGACAAAACCTGATTTAATAAGTTCCCAGGCAATCCAATATTTTACTTTAAATTCTTTACCTTCATCATAAGATCCAACAACTGTTCCCGCTATCTCAATTTCCGGAACATGTTTAACCGCAACAACCGGAGTGGGTGTATTCTCAAATTCAAAATCTAAGTCTTCAACACTGTACAACGGTGAACCGTTCAAAACAATTTACCTCTTTTTATACAAAATAAGGCACAAAGATAATAATCTTTCATCTCTTATTGCTGTGCGCTTACTCAGGGGTATTATTAGATTTTCATATTGTACAGTTTGAGGTGAATTTAATACCTGTTGTGATAGTTGAAATGCGGGAAGGTCGAACAGACAAACAAAAAAGATTTAATTAGAAGAGAACAATAGGTTGAATTAAGAAAATGCCAGTGACCTATGAGTTAGACACTGAGGTAACAGAACCACGCCTTACTGACCTATTAAATTTCATTTACACAAAAAGGATTCTTCCAAATCAACGTTTCTTTCTAAACGCACAGATAACAACTGTTGAGGGGGAACATGTTCTTACTTTCACTGTCTTGGGACCAACTCAAGAATGGTCCATACATGTCGAGATCGTGGGTAGAAGACCAATCATTGTTCGAATGTCTCCGAGTGACGAGACGCTTCCTTCAACCTATCTTGAACAACTAAAAAACAACATAATGCTCGACATCCAAGTATTTGAAGAAACTGTCAGAAAAACAACACTACACTTTTCTTGGGTTGAAGGTGAGGAAGTTATCCCAGAGAAAGTAGTAACCAGACAGAGGGGAGCATTTAACAAACTTTTCCTAGATAGTATGCTTCCTTTGTTTATGCTCTTCATGCTAGCTAGCATGTTCATCTTTTATTCTTTTGGAACGTTTGCTCCACTTTTTCTCGTTGCTTTCCAACTTGTCTTGGTCATTTTTTCTCCGAAGATTGTTGCAAGAATGGGCGAATGGACAATCACTGAAAGAAATCCTTTCGTCCACCTTTTGAAATACGAGTTGCAAACGAGTGAATATGAAGAATTCGGGAAGAAGATTGATCGTCGACGCCTTGTACAAATGAAGAATGAGATATACCAGAGGACCATTGCTTCCAAAGGAGACCTTGATTGCTTAACAGCTCAAGAAATTTTTAACAGATATGGGTTAGATTGTAAACAGGAAAACTTTTCTTCAAAAAAAGTAAACGTATATGAACTTGTGAAAAAAGGAGCCGAACTCTACAACGTCAAAGTACCACAAATCGTTGTCTCTAACTCAATGATACCGAACGCAGCTGCCTCTGGTCCAAGCCCAAACTATGGAACCGTGCTCTTAACTACCGGACTACTTGCACAGCTCGAAGAGGATGAAGTATTCAGTATCTTAGGCCACGAGTTTGCCCACCTAAAAGGCAGAGACCCACTTATCTTATTTGGATTACAAATCTCGGAATATCTCTTTCGAGTCTATGTCTTCTTCCCCCTCCTTTACTTACTACCCATCTCGTACTATACACTGTTCATCGCTTTTTATTTCCTTTACTTACCACTCGCTTTAGGCCTTGTTTACTTCATAGGAAAATTCTTTGAAGCAAGAGCCGACCTCGAATCAGCTATCAAAGTAGGACAGCCCAAAGCTTTAGCTGAAGGGCTCAGGAAAATCGGATTCAGAAAATTACAATACGAAAAGATCCCGGCTTACAGAGTACAATCATGGCTATCTTGGGATCCACATCCACCAATCTACTACAGGGTTTCAAGGTTAGAGAAGATGGAGACACCAATAAAAGTTGGGAATACACTAATTCAGTCAATCAAGGATGTTCTTGGAGGATTCTTTGAAGCCTTAGGACTAAGATGAAATACATTTCCGAACACACTCGATTATCAATTTTATAACGGAAGCTTACGAACAGTAAAATACCTCGTATACCTTATACCCAGACTAAACAGAATATTTTCATGGAGGTTACTTTCACGCGTAAAGAAGACGCAGTTATGTGGGTTGAGAAGTATCGACCCAAAAGCCTTGATGAAATCATAAATCATAAGAAGACGATTAAGAGTCTAAAGAGCTTCTTGAATACGCCTAGAACTATGCCTCACTTACTATTCGCTGGACCAGCAGGCACTGGTAAAACGTCAGCTGCTCTTTGTATTGCTCGTCAGCTTTTAGGAAGAACTTGGAGAGATCACACCCTTGAGTTAAATGCTTCTGACGAGAGAGGTATACAGATGGTGAGAGAAAGGGTGAAAACTTTCTCCCGTCACGCTACAGGCACGCTCGGAAACATACCCTTCAATTTGATCATTCTTGATGAATCTGACCAGATGACGAAAAACGCTCAAACAGCTCTGCGACGTATCATGGAGGCAAATTCTCGGATAAGCCGTTTTATATTGATATGCAACTATTCCAGCAAGATAATTCCACCGATCCAGAGCCGATGCGCAATCTTCAGATTCTCCGCTTTAAGTCATGAAGATGTAGCAGAATATCTTTTTAAGATCTCTGAAAAGGAAGGTTTAACTTTATCAAAAGATGGAGTCAAAGCTATTATTGACTTCTGTAGAGGAGATCTTAGGCGAGCAATAAACACGTTGCAGACGGCTTCAACTCTTGGTAAAGATGTTGATGAAAAGGTTGTTCTACAAATTGTTGGACAAGCGAGTCCAAAGGAAGTACTTGAGATGATTGAAAAAGCTCTTTCAGGAAACTTTTTAGAAGCAAGAGCAAAGCTGTATGAACTGTTAAATAAGTATGGACTTTCTGGAACCGATATTATCCGTCAAATTCACAGAGAAGTTTTCAATCTTGATCTCGATGAAAGAGCAAAGGTTGAACTCGCTGACATCATTGGTGAATATGATTTTCGTCTCGTCGAGGGTGCAAACGAGGATGTTCAGCTTAGTGCTTTGTTGGCACAGTTTACAAAGTTCAATGTTGAAAGAGGAAACAGAAATTAAATGCCAGATGAAATGTGGAGCGAGAAGTATAGACCTGTACACCTATATCAGATCATAGGGAACGAGAAAGCCAAGTTAACTTTTATCACTTGGCTTAAACACTGGAAACCTGGCAGTAAATCTGTGCTTCTTTACGGTCCCCCCGGCACTGGTAAAACAACCCTCGTACAAGTTGCTTCTAATGAATTTGGTTACAAACTGATAGAGATGAATGCTAGTGATGTGAGAACTAAGACCGCCATAATGTCCACGGCAGGACCAATAGCCAGGGAGAGCTCTCTTTATGTAACATTGTACAAAGGAGCCGGATCTATCCTCTTCTTGGATGAGGTTGACGGAATATTTGGACGTGAAGATCGTGGCGGAATAGGGGGTCTCCTCAAAATCATCGATGAAACAAATGTGCCCATTATCTTAGCTGCTAATGATCCTTGGAAGCCAAAACTTAGATTGCTCCGTCGTTCATGCGAGATGATTCGGTTCTACTATGTGAGACCGTCAAAGATTATTGCTCTATTAAAAAGGATCTGTCAAGAAGAAGGCGTTGAAGCTGAAGCTAAAGCATTTGCCTTCTTAGCGGAGAAAAGTAGGGGAGATGTTAGATCAGCAATAAATGATCTACAGTCTGTAATAGGAGAAAAAGTACTGAAAGTCCAGGATGTTAAAAGACTTGGTATGAGAGATAGGAAAATCGACGTTCAGGAAGCTTTAACTGGAATCTTTTTTGCAAAAAATGTTAAAGAAGCAATACAATCTTTCAACAATTCGAGGATTGACTATGAGATGATGCTTCATACAATACATGACAATTTACCCCTTCAATACTCAGATCCAATAGTATTGGCTTCAGCTTACAATGCTATATCCCGTGCTGATATATTCTTTGGCAGAATAGCACGCACACAGAACTGGAGTCTCCTGAAATACGCTATTGAACAGATGACAGCGGGTATTTCCACCATTAAAAAAGAGAAAACCAGCCCGGTTCACTACAGATTTCCACCAAGCAAAATAATGATGTTAGGAAGAACCAAGTCGGAACGAAATCTTAGAAGAGGTATCTGTGAACGAGTAGGCTTAAAATGCCACGTATCAAGAAAAGCCGCTAACACAGACTTCCTTCCGTTTCTCAAGGTAATCTTCAATAATGACACTGATCTCGCATCAGAAATCTCATCATGGCTTACGTTAGATGATGAAATGATTGGATACTTAGAAGACATAGGGAGAAACAATTGAAAGTAATTACAACAGAAGGGTTCAAACTACCGTATCTTGGTAAAGAAAGGTATATAGAACTGCTGCGGATTGGAGTTAGATACGAGAAAAAAACAAGAACCTTCTTCATTCAAGACATTAGTAATGTAGATCAAATAAAGAAGGTTCTTTCAGAGATTTTGAAGGATGACATAGCTTTTGCTCAGAAGTGTATAATATGTAAAAGCAGATTTGTATGTGAAGAATGTGAATTCACTGATTATTGTGAAACAAAGAATATTCCAATGTTATGTATCTGCAGAGCATGTTATAGTAAAACCGATTTTGTTGAAGAATATTTTGCCTCTCTAAAAAATCAAATCAATAACCACATCGCTTCTTGAAAGAATTATGTTGGTATTGTGACTTTTGACGTGAAATTCAAAGAAAAAGTGTGGTGAGCTCACGAACTCAAGATCAAAATCACAATCTCATATGGGCCAGAGTCGTCATTGCTCACCTGCCATGTAAGAAAGCAAGACTGAAATAAAAACACATCGCACTTTTTTTAACTCCGTTTATAAAGGAGGAGATGTTTTCTTCTGTTTTAATCTAGGAAGTTTCGTCCATTTGATAAAAGAATCATCAGGCGGCTTGGTTTTATAGAGTGTTTCCCTTTTAAATTCCAGAAACTTGTTAGGTTTACCCATAAACTCTGCTGCTGTTACAACTTTGTGCCCAACTTTTTTTGCAGTGTTAAACACGGGTTTAGAAAGTTCCTTCCATTTTTCGTCTCGTAAAAGATGATGCATAATAATTATTGACGGAATTCTCTTTGCTAATACTGAGAGGTTTTTTATGCCTTTTTGGATTGCTTTCTCATTTATCTTGAAACCCGTGAGATATGAAGGGGGGCCTCCGATCAAAAGAAGATCTGGATTCTCAATTAAAATCTTGTTCAGCGTTTTATCTGACATTGGTCCTTGGACATCTGAGGCATGCATAACTTTCTTCCCGTTATAACTTATGGTCAACATCACCACCCAACCCAGAAATGTGTCTTCTTCTCCGTGGAAAACTGGTTCAGAAAATTTCAATTGTGTTTTTTCGAAATCGAAGGTTATTCCATCCGCTTTGTGTATTTCCTTCAAGAATTCTCTTGTTGTTTTTTTGAATAGCCATCCTCTTCTGCGTTGACTTGGGTTAATCTTGCTTCTTGCGCTTTTTGCTAGAACTAGTTTGCCATGGAAGATTCGTTTAGCAGCTTCGAGATTACTCCAGTTCCAGGTGTAATCAGTAAAAGTAGGCGTGATGTGATCGAAGTGGTAGTGGCTTATAGTGATCACTGTTGCCTGGTCTGCGTATTTTTCAATTCTGTCACGATTTTCTTTTAGAGCTTTGTATTCAAGTGGATGAGGTAAGGTGAAGACCCTTGAACCCAATGAAACTCCAGGGTCAATCAGCGCATCTACATTTGGTGTTTCCACAAACGTACACATGGATCTAACTCCGAGACTCTCATCTGCAATAGGAGTAACTGATATTTCTCCCAGAGAGGTTTTGAGCAAAAAGAAAACACCAGTACAATTTTCACATGTATGACAGGTATGATTTCAAGTGGTGCGGCCACCGGGATTTGAATCCGGGTTTCTCCCATCAAAATATTTGATGATAGGAGCTTGGGGGGTTTGGGCTAATAGTCTCCCGTCCTAGACCAAGCTAGACCACGGCCGCATCCAAAAATATGAGTAGCTAACCAGTTGAAATAGTTTTTGAGATTCTTATTGAAGCCTTTCTGAATGTGGGTTTCCTTAAGGTTTAAGGAGGTGTTTAACGGTTGAGGGTGCGGGACTGAGT
>JAUVYS010000147.1 GCA_030602965.1 Candidatus Bathyarchaeota archaeon
ATGAAATTGACCAACAGTAAGGTCCAGATCATAGCTTGTGACTTACATCCAAAATTTACAACGACAAAATTGGCACAAAATCTTGGAGAGCAATTGAATTTACCCGTGATTCCAATTCAACATCATCATGCACAACTTGCATCTTTAATGGGAGAACACGATATTGACAAAATAATTGGAATAGTCTGTGACGGGTTCGGATATGGTTCAGATGGTTCAGCGTGGGGAGGAGAGATCCTTCACTGTAACCATGAAGGCTTCGAACGCCTAGGGCACCTTCAAGAACACCCAATGATCGGAGGAGACCTTGCTACGTTTTATCCTTTAAGAATGGCTGCTGGCATCCTTTACGATGCTGTTGATATCACTGAATGGCTTCTGTCAAACAGTCATCGTTTTCCTCACGGTAAAAGAGAGGTTGAAGTAATCCTCAAACAACTCGAAGATAAATCTACGATCAAAACTACAAGTTGTGGAAGAATTCTCGATGCAATCTCAGCTATACTTGGAGTGTGCTATGAACGCACTTATGAAGGTGAACCTGCCATGAAACTTGAATCTGCCGCTCTAAATGGAAAAGATGTTCTAAACTTAAAACCAAAGCTCGATGGAAATGTAATCATCACATCTTTGCTAGTTTCAGAAATATTTGATAAGAGAAAAAAACAGTCCATACCAGATTTGGCTTACTCAGCCCAAGCATATATCGCAAAGAGTCTAGCTGAACTAGCAATAGAAAAGGCTGAGCAATTAAACATCGGGCTTATCGGTTTTTCAGGAGGGGTTGCTTATAACGAACACATTACAACCACGATTAAAAAAAATGTTGAAAGAAATGGTTTAAAGTTCATCGTTCACCATAGGATGCCACCTGGAGATGGAGGAATTTCCTTTGGTCAAACTGTAGCTACAGCTTTTCAGACACCTGAAACCAGAACTGATTTATTTTAGCCTTTTGTCTTATAGGTGACGATAATTGTGTCTTGCAATTCCTGCTAAAGTTTTAGAAGTTCAAGAGGATGTTGCGAAAGTTGATTTTGGGCACGGAGTTATTCAAGATGTTAATGTCATGCTTGTTGAAGCTCGTATTGGAGAGTATGTTATAGTTCACGCTGGATATGCAATCCGAGTTATCGACAAAGAAGCTGCTAAAGAAACACTTCAATTATGGGAAGAGCTTTTAGAACAAGAGTGAGAGGTCTAAACTTTGACTGATCTTAAAATTGTTAAAGCGGAAGAAGGAGAAATCTTTGACATAGAGCTTGATGAGAACCTCCTGAAAGCTAATGAAGAAATTGCTAATGAAAACATGGAATTACTCAAGAAATATAAAGTATTAGCCATCGATGTCATGGGATCTATAGGCTCAGGCAAAACGTCTTTAATAGAGAGGCTTGTTGAGACCTTAAAAGGAAAATATGCAATTGCAGCTTTCAAGGGTGATTTGACGACAACAATCGACGCAGAACGCATTAAAAGACATGGCGTCGTGGTTGTTCCGATAAGTACTGGAAAAGAATGTCATCTAGATGCTAACTTGGTTAAAAAAGCGCTCCAAAGAATAGACTTGGAAAAAATTGATCTTCTCTTTATTGAGAACGTAGGCAACCTCATTTGCCCATCAGATTTCCCTCTGGGTTCGGAAAAACGTGTAGTTGTGATCAGCGTGACCGAAGGACCTCACATGGTTATCAAACACCCATTTATCTTTGTAGACGCAGATGTTGCAGTTATTAATAAGAAGGATTTAGCTCAACCGATGAACGTTTCCATCAAAAAACTTGAGCAGGACATTTATGAAATCAATCCTAATGTAAAAGTAGTTGCGACTAATTGTCGCAGTGGTGAAAACGTTAGTCAAGTAATACAAGCACTAAATCTCTGATCTGACGGAGCAAAAGCAAAAGTGCACGAGTTTTCTATGGCCTCTCAGATAGTAGAATCCGTCTTAAAGGAAGCAAAGAAACATGAAGCCAACAAAGTAACTGAGGTCCACCTCATCATAGGAGAGTTAACCTTTCTAAACCCTGATCAACTTCGTTTCTCATTTAATGTCTTGGCAAAAGACACTATCTTGGAAGGTTCTAAATTGTACATTAAAAATAGAAGAGGATCTGTCAAGTGTCCTAATTGTAGCTATGAGGGGGTTCTTAAGCTGAAAGATGATTTAGTATACCATGTTCCAGCTCCGATGCTTCGTTGTCCTGAATGTGAAAGTGTTGTAGAAATTATTGGTGGTCGTGAGTGTACAATAAAGAGAGTAAAAATGATTGCATGAAGGAGGGTGCTTCATGTTTAAGAATTTGGCTTTCAGAGATTCCAATCTAGCAAAGAAAGTTTCTAATCGTATACGGAAATTAGCTTCAGACCTTGATGTTAAGTTTTGCCATGTTTGTGGAACACATGAATGGACGATAACCCACTATGGATTAAGATCCCTGCTTCCCGATACGGTAGATGTTATTGCTGGTCCAGGTTGCCCAGTATGTGTTCTTCCTGCTGTTGAAATTGATGAAGCCATTCACTTAGCTCTAAACGATGTGACAATAGTGACCTTTGGAGATCTTCTCCGTGTTCCTGGATCGAAATCTTCACTTCAAGAAGCCAAAGCTACAGGCGGAGACGTTCGAGTCGTCTACAGTGTAAGAGATGCAATCAAGATGACTGAAAAAGAAAAAGACAGCGATTTTGTTTTTCTTGCCATAGGCTTTGAGACCACGGCGCCGTCAACTGCTATTGAGATACTAAACAAGCCACCAGAAAACTTCAGTTTTCTCGTTTCTCATCGACTAATTCCTCCAGCAATGGAACTTTTACTTGGAATAGGTGAACTTCACATTGATGGTTTCATAGCTCCTGGCCACGTCTCAACAATAATTGGTTTAGAACCTTATGAAATATTTCCAAAAGCATATAATATGCCCACTGTAGTGGCAGGCTTTGAGCCATTAGATGTTCTTTTCGCCATATTCATGCTTCTTAAGCAAAGATACAAAAACAAAGCTAAACTTGAAAATGAATATGAACGACTTGTTTCATGGGAAGGCAACAAGAAAGCACAGCAACTCATGAATCAAGTGTTCCATGTAGTGAATGGACGCTGGAGAGGAATAGGTAACATTTCTTCATCAGCATTGGAATTAAAAGAGAAGTTTGCATGTTACGATGCTAGAAAAAAATATGACATCAAAATTGAAGATTCTATAGACCTGTTACCTGGATGCCTATGCCACTTAGTCATGATTGGAAAGATAAAGCCTCCTGAATGCACTCTTTACATGAATGCTTGTACACCTCAGGCTCCAAAAGGAGCTTGCATGGTTTCTACAGAAGGAACTTGCAGAATCTGGGCTAAACACAAAATCAGTTGATTAACATCTATTTATCAACAAATTCTTGGAACTGGATCACCAATAGGCGATGCTAGAATTCGTTTTCCACCAACAATTGTTTCAATGACTACTTCACTGAAACTTTCTGTTGCCTCACCAATTATCTCCGCGTCT
>JAUVYS010000156.1 GCA_030602965.1 Candidatus Bathyarchaeota archaeon
CTTACTTTCTATTCTTTTAGAAGGAGCAATTCCTATTGTTGTTCCTCCCTCGGCAATAAAAGCCTCTTGAAGTAAATCTGAGATGGTTTTTATTCCTTTTTCTTGGAGATCTATTCCAACCATCTCCGACAGATTCTGGTCAGGATCCAGATCTATCAATAGAAGAGGTGTTTGATTGGTTGCTATGAAATGTTTTGTCATGAGGGCTACAAAACTTGTTTTTCCACTGCCACCTCTACCCATTGATACAATTCTTATTATTTTTGACAACGACCTTTCTTTACTTTCGATTTCTAGGTTTTGCTATGATTTCTCTCACAAACATATCAAATATTCTTGAAGAGTTTGCTGGACGTATAACTGCAGCTGTGTCAGTGCCCTTCCCTGTACCTGCTATACTTATTACATCTTTGTCTGCTGGTATCAAACCAGCGTCTGCTACCATTGCCACAATCTCAACAACGACCTTTATCCCTTGTCCAAAGAATCTCAACGTTTGCGCCATAATTTCCGCGGGATATGCTGTTTCAAACTTTTTTCGGATTGCTCTTTCAACATTTCCGAAAATGTGGCTCCCAGTATAAATTTTTCCACCGTTCTTTTCTATTATTTTTCGATTCTCTTCAGTAAGTTCTTGTTTTCCGGGTTCCCTAAATCCTGTGTGATGTGGAACCACAACAAGGTTATATCCTTTGAAGAGCTTCGAAGCTTTTACTCCAACGATACCTCTTGTTGACGCAACTATTATGTCCCTGATTCCAAGTTCATCAGCTCGTTTTTTTGAGAGTTCCAAAACTTCTTCTGTATTATCTTCTCCAGGGATATCAAAATAGACTGTTGTGCATTTTATATTTCCCATTTCTTTATTCTCTTCTTTGTTTTCTTCTAATCTTTCACTTACATAAGATAAATAAATATATGCTTAGACAATTCTAAACCATGGATTTTAATGTGTATATTATCGAAAAAGTTATAATTGCAGCTATTCTTGGGGCTTTAATAGGCTATGAAAGAGAGACTGCTGATAAACCTGCTGGATTAAGAACTCACATACTTTTGGCAGTAGGCGCGACAATCTTTACTATCCTTTCTTATGAAGCATTTCCAGGTTCAGACCCTGCAAGAATTGCAGCCAGCATCGTAACCGGTATTGGTTTCATAGGTGCAGGTGTAATTATGCAGCATGAGAACAAGATTGTAGGGGTTACAACTGCTGCCTCGTTATGGGTTACAACTTCTATAGGTATGGCTGTAGGGGCAGGATACTATTTCTTAAGTGTTATAGCGACAGTTATAACATTCATTGTATTGAGACTAAAAATAATCGAACCATCAATCGAATGACTCTATCATTAAAGGCCACCACAAAAAAATTTTTAGATTCCCAATCCTATTCATTATACTGTTGGATGATATGAAACTGACAAGTAAAGACTTTGTGAATGGCGGAAATATTCCTATTGAGTTCACTTGTGACAGCAAAGATGTTTCTCCTCAACTATCTTGGGATGGTGTTCCAGAGGAAGCCATTCAAGTCACAAACGACTTTGGCAAGAAGGATTACGGGGGACCCTGTCCACCTTCAGGGACTCATAGATACTACTTCTCTGTTCACGCGCTCTCGACTAAAACCCTTGAAGGTGTCAACAGATACAACTTCTTTGACAAAGTTAATGAGCATACATTAGAAAAAGCAGAAATAATGGGGCTATATCAAAGACAACGTTAAACTTTACCCTAGTTTCCATTTAATCTACATGTTCCTTCTTAGAAATCTCTCCAATTCCTTCATTACCTCTTTGACAGAGGATACTCTAACAAACAGCTCACGTGTTTCAATATCAACATCGGAACAATCTAGGCATACAACAGGTGTTCCACTCTTAATTGCTAGTGCAATCTCAGAGAGAGTGCCAGCTCCACCTCTAAAAGCTACAATCACGTTACTAGTCTTAACATTAATGGCATTCCGGGCGTCTGACATACCCGTGTAAATAGGTATGTCCACATACCTGTTTGGATAACCCTCTAATGGATACTGTCTCTCGTTCGGAAGGACCCCAATTACTAATCCTCCTGCTTTAAAAGCCCCTTTGGAAGCAGCTTCCATCACTCCTGGGCCTCCACCAGTCAATAAGATATAACCTTTTTCAGCAATCTTTTTTCCCAATAAAAATGCTTGAGATAAATTCTCAGCTTCCACTCCACCCATAACACCAATAATTGGAGTTTTACCTCTCTTTTTTTTCTGCATTACAATTAGTATCTCCTTTTCTTTCTATATACTTGAATCAATCAATATTAGTATTAAGAGATAATCTTGATTCTATTAGGGTTAGATTAATGTTGACTGACATTATAGATGAACCTGCTCTTAGAAACAGAATTCATGTATTTGACGATCGTTTTCACGCAGGTGAATTATTGGCAGAAAAACTCACTGAATACAAAGATAAGAGGGACATGTATGTTCTTGCTATTCCAGCAGGGGGTGTACAAGTAGCTTTTATGGTTTCTAAGAAGCTGAATCTTCCCCTCGATCTGGTTATCACTCGAAAACTTCATGTCCCTTGGAATAAGGAGGTTGGATTTGGCGCTGTGTCATGGGACGGAAATGTAATTGTCAATGAACCACTTGTAGCTTCTCTAGGGTTGAAAAAAGAGGAGGTGGAGCGATGTGTGTTGGAGGAAAAAGAGGTCATTCAAAGAAGAATGAAGTTATATAGAGAAGATAAACCGTTTCCAGACTTGAAGGGTAAAACGTTGATCATAGTCGATGATGGGTTAGCGTCTGGCTTTTCGATGTTAACCACTGTTAAAACTCTTAAACAAAAAGGTGTAAAGAAAAATGTAGTGGCTGTCCCCACTGCTCCAAGGACCTCGATAAAGCTAATAGAACCCTATGTGGACAAGATTGTCTGTTTGAATATTCGGTCAGGACCTGTGTTCGCAGTTGCCGATGCATACAAGGATTGGTATGACTTGGAAGATGATGATGTATTAGACATTTTAAGTCAATAAAAAACGAAAAGAGGATGGATCGGAAATCACACATAGACCAATTATCGGGATTACGATGGGTGATCCTGCTGGAGTAGGCCATGAAATCATTGTCAAGACATTTTCCCTTGAAGAGATCTACACTCTTTGTAAGCCAGTTGTGATCGGAGACAGTCAAGTAATTGAAAGAGCAATAAAGTTTGTAAATAACCAAATTAAAACCAATTTGATTACAGATATTTCTGCTGGAAAATTTGAACTTGGAACTATCGACATTTACAATCTCAAGAACGTT
>JAUVYS010000098.1 GCA_030602965.1 Candidatus Bathyarchaeota archaeon
CTGCGCTTTAAAGACCCCTTCTATCACTAAGAACCACAATGTTCCACCAAAAAGGATGACGCCGCCCCACCAAGCTGTGCTGAATGGGCTTAATCCATATTCGATGGGTTTAATGATCCTGATTATTGCGAGAATTATCAACCATAAACCTGTGAAAGCTAGCAATACAGGAACGATTTCTTGGTCGGTTATTATCTGAATTAAATATAATGCGTATGTGATTCCTAGAATGGATATTATAGCTCCGATAGATATTATTCCTAAAGTACGTTTGGACAAACTAATCTTGCCCTCCCTACATGATTCAATATACGTCTTTTAATTGTATTATCCTATTAGTTCTTTCCATAGATCATAATATAGTATTCGATAATTATCTAGGGAAATATAAATTCTGTTAGAAGTTAGAAAAATCAACCAATTTAATGGTAGTCGTTAACAAGTTAATGTTGAAAAGGTTTGATGATCTTTCTTGACATTAAAAGTTTTGTTGTTTCCTGAGAACTTCTTATATTTTCAGACACTTTCTTCTTTAGTTCCTTTTTATTTACTTTATGTCGAGTTATCCCTTGTTCAGCTGCCTTCTGTCCAACTGCTACTGCTTCCTCTATGTACATTTCAGTTTCATCCATAGCTGGGATAATGTATCCTTCGTGAATTCCTTTCTTTTCAGCATATTCTGCTATAGCGTAGGCAGCTGTTATGCACATCTCGTCCGTGATTTTTTTTGCTGTAGCATCTAATGCTCCACGGAAAACAGCTGGAAATCCAAGAGAATTGTTAATTTGATTGGGAAAGTCAGATCTTCCAGTCGCTACAATTCTTGCTCCTGCTTCTTTTGCTTCCCAAGGCCATATTTCAGGCACAGGGTTTGCGCCTGCAAGAATTATTGCTTCATCAGCCATGTTGCTTACCCATTCTTTCTTTATTGTTCCTGGTCCCGGTTTTGAGTAAGCAATGCAAACATCTGTGTCTTTCATAGCCTTAGCTATTGCACCAGTTTTTCCCTGCTTGTTAGTTTTCATACATAGTTCCCATTTCATAGGATAGCTCTCTTGAAGATCCTTCCTACCTTGATGTAAAACACCTTTTGAATCTACCAACGTCATATTTTCGTATTTTGCACCTGCAAACACCAAGTATTTTGCCACGTTAATATTAGCTGCTCCAGCTCCAATTAAAGCAATTGATATCTCTTCCAGTTTCTTACCTACAATTTTGAGTGCATTTATCAAGCCAGCCAATGTCACAAGTGCTGTTCCTTGTTGATCATCATGCCAAACTGGGATATCTAATTCATTTCTCAATTTTCCTAGGATAAAATAGCATTTTGGGGAGGCGATGTCCTCCAAATTTATTCCTCCAAAAGACGGTGTTAACCACTTAACAGCCTTAACTATTTCATTTTGACCTTGGGTATTCAAGCAGATTGGAAACGCATCAACACCACCCAAGTATTTAAAGAGTAAAGCCTTCCCTTCCATGACAGGTAAACCAGCTTCTGGGCCTATGTTTCCTAAACCTAAGACTCTGCTTCCATCAGATACCACTGCTACAAAGTTACCTTTATTGGTGAGATCAAATACTGCGTCTTTATTTCTGTGAATTGTCTTACAAGGTTCAGCAACACCTGGAGTATACCAAACAGAGAAATCATTGATCGATCTGATTGGAACCTTTCCTTCAATCGATATTTTTCCTCTGTAATAAGGATGTAACTTAGAAGCAAGTTCCTTTGGTCTTTCAGCTTGAATTAAAAGCTTTTCAACAGCATCTTTTCTATCCATTTCTAACTTCACTCTAATAGAATATACTTTAATTGAATAATCGCATTAACTTAAATAAACTAATATAAAAAATTGAGAGAAAAAAATTCTGAAGTTTGTTTGAATTGAAGTTGAATATTTAGAGCCACGCGTGCGTATTATAATCACGAGTTTTAATATCTAAAAATCAAATGAATCTTATTACCGACAGGATCATTTTCTTTCAAGTATACGACTTTGCTGAATCCTTTCTTGATTACGGGTTCTTCTAATTCAATACCTTTCGATTTTATATATTCACATGCTTTTTCGAAATTTGATACTTTGATCGCGATGTGACATTTCGTGAATGGTTGTTCTTTAAAGATTTCTAACTCTCCAATGCCCCGTTTTGGAACATGGAAAGCTAATCCTCCTTCATCTATTGTAAATCCAAAGTTTTTCTCATACCAATCCGCAATTTGTTTTCCTGTTCCTTTAGATTCGGGGTATAAACCTATATGATCAACGCCTAAGAATAGCGGAGTTCCTCTCGCTTCTTTGATCCACCAAAGGCATTTTTCAGTCAGCTCAGTTATTCCTTCAAAGTCTCTTGCTGCTACTTTTTCTTTTGAAATTAATTTTGAACCGATACCTAAAGCTGAAGCTCCAGCTTTAATCCATTCATGAATGTTTTCACGGGTAGAGTTTACTCCACCTGTTGGCATTAATTTCATCCATGGACACGGACCTAAAACGCTTTTTATGAATTTTGGACCACCAACCTGATGTCCAAGAAACACTTTGACAATATCACTTCCTTCTTCCTCTGCTTTAGAAATCTCTGAGGCACTTCCACATCCGGGTGAATAAGGTATCTTCCTTCGATTACATACTTTTGCTATCTCTGCATTTAAAACTGGACCAACAACAAAATTCGCTCCACTATTAATGTAAATAGCCGCAGTATGCGGATCAACAACCGAACCCACACCCAAAATCAAATCTGAAAAAGTTACATCAACCCAATTTGCTAATTCAGTAAAGACTTTATAAGCTCTATCGCCCCTGTTCGTAAATTCAACAACCTTACCTCCTCCTTCCCAGCATGCTTTAACAATGTTTTTTGCTATATCAAAATCTCCATTGTAGAAGACTGGAACCAAGCCAAGTTCCAATATCTTAGCAACTACCTCGTGTTTCTGAAATTTTGCCATCTTATTCACCTCTTTTTTTCATCTTTGAATTCTACCAGAAGTTACTCCTTTCATCAATTTTTCAACTTCAGTAACTGAAACCATGTTAAAGTCTCCAAAAACGGTATGTTTTAAACAAGATGCAGCAACAGCAAAGTTCAACGCTTTCTGAAGATCATCTTCATATTTAATAAAACCATATATAAGTCCAGCAGTGAATGCGTCGCCTCCCCCAACTCGATCAACTATATGAGTTATCTGGTACGTGGGTGATTTGTATAAAGTATTTCCGTCATACAATACTCCTGACCATGTGTTATGACTTGCACTAATACTCCCCCTTAAAGTGGTTGCTACTTTACTTAGATTTGGAAATCTCTTCATTAATTGTTCAGCTATAGGTAAATATTTTTCAGCTTCGATTTTTCCAGCAACAACATCAACGTCCGGTGCTTTTATACCAAAAACCTTGTCAGCATCCTCCTCATTACCAATAACTACATCAACGTACTTTACGAGCTCAGACATTACTTCTCCAGCTGTTTTCCCATAATTCCATAATTTCGATCGAAAGTTAAGATCACATGACACCGTTAATCCCATTTCTTTTGCAGTTTTTACTGCATCTAAACATACGTCTGCTGTTCTTTGGCTAAGAGCAGGAGTTATTCCAGTCCAATGAAACCATTCAACACCAGAAAAAACTTCTTCCCAATTGATCATACCTCTTTCAATTGTAGCAATAGCAGAGTTTGCACGATCATAGATGACCTTGTTTCCCCTATGTACCGCTCCTATTTCAAGATAGTAGATACCTAAACGATCTCCACCACGAATGATTTTCCCTGTGTTCACACCAAACTGGCGAAGATAATTCAAACATGCATCGCCAATCTCATTTGGAGGAAGTCGAGTAACAAAATCAGCGGTTATACCATAATTCGTTAAACTTACAGCAACATTTGCTTCTGCTCCACCATAAATCACGTCCAAGGATCTTGCTTGAATAAATCTGTTTAAGCTTGATGGAGATAAACGCATCATTATCTCGCCAAATGTTACAACCCTCAAATCGAACTCAACCATTATCATTTTAATTAGAAGATATAATATTTAAAACAAAATAATCTGGTGCTTAGATTACAATATGTGATTAAACATTTTTTATAATGGCTAATAACTCTTTTTTTGTCTGTGCATCTCGAATTTTTTGTAAAATTGTTTTATCCATCAATATTTCTGCTAGTTGAGCTAGTGCTTTTATGTGAGAATTATTATCTGGTGCACAAAGAGCTATTACTAGGTCTACAGGATCATTGACTTTATGCCCAAATTCGATGGGTTTTTTTAAGGTTATTAAACAGAAGCCAACCTTTTTCGCTCCATCCTCTGGTCTGGCATGAGGAAGAGCAATTCCTGGAGCTAATACAATGTATGCATTATGTTCCTCACAGAATTTAATCATAGCATTAATGTATCTAGGTTCTGCAACATCAATATTTACTAATAACTCTCCTGCTTTCCTTATAGCTTCTCTCCAATCTGAAATTTGTTCTTTAATTAAAACTGTATCCTCGGTTAGAACATCAGAAAGTTTTGGAATGGATATATCTTGAGTCATATTCGATCAGTCTCTATTTTAACAAAATTTTAAATCTTAAAGGAAAGTGCTTTAGCTGGATTTTCAATAAAAATATTATTAAAAACATCGTCATCATTTAATCCTTTCATTTTTGCTGCTTTTTTTAATCGTGTGGCAAAACATGTTAATGCATAGTCAAGCCCTGGTCCACCACCACAAACTGTAAGGTCTGATTTTCTACCATAGTCAAGTCCAATGAGAATGTTTTCTTCGAATCCATCAAGAATTAGTTTTATTATTAAGTCTATACGTGCACTATCTGGTCCGTACTTTGCTTTTCCAATCTGGTCATATTGTAAATAAGCACCCTGTTGAACGATTTCTTTATGTTCATAATAATCCAAACATAAATCTAAATGGCCAATAATTATTTTTGATGGATCAACACCAGAATTTATGAGAATTTTTAGTTGTTCTAACCCCATTGTCCCCATCCCGGTATGGCTCGAAATTGGCGCTCCAGTTTCAAGATGAGCTTTAGCAGCTGCTCGGATTATTTTTTTTTCGATTGGTTTAAGATGATTATACGATCCTGGTATCTTGATTATTCCAGCCTTATACTCTGTATTATCGATCCCTTCATTTATTTCCTTTATAAATAGCGTTGTGAGCTGTTCTTCTGAAGATTCCTTTACCCATTGTTCACAAAATATTCCGCGATTAAAGCCTGTTGTCATAATTATATTCGAATTCGTATGTTCATTTACATACAAGATTGAATCTAATTTTCTCCCCCAATCAATTGCGGTTAATTCTACAAGTGTTTGTCCACCTGCCTTCTCAAAGTCCTTAACTTTTTGAACCATCT
>JAUVYS010000006.1 GCA_030602965.1 Candidatus Bathyarchaeota archaeon
AATTACTCAACTTACATACCCCAAAGACAAACTAGAAGTCGTAGTTATAAATGATGGATCTGTTGACGGAACTGGTGAAATAATAAACCAGTACGCGTCTAAATATCCGTATGTAAAAGGTATACATAGAGAGAATGGTGGAGATGGAAAGCCTGAAGCACTGAATGTTGGTTTCACTTTCTCTAACGGAGAGATCATTTTAACTTTTGATGCAGACTATTATCCCCAACGGGGTATTGTAGAGAAGCTTGTTGCGCCATTCATTGATCCTGAAGTTGCATCGGTACAGGGCAGAGTCACTGTTTTGAACGAGGAGGATTCGTTTGTTTCTAAAGTTGTAACACTTGAAAGAATCGGTGGTTATCGCATTGACCAATTGGCAAGAGATAGATTAATACTTATGCCTCAATATGGGGGAACAGTTGGAGGCTTTAGAAGAAAAGCAATGTTAGAAGTTGGTGGGTGGGATCCAAACATGTTAACAGAGGACACCGATCTCACAGCACGGTTCGTTCTAAAAGGCTGGCAAATGCGTTATGTTAATGACGCTGAATGTTATGAGGAAGCAGTGACTGATTGGAGATCCTATTGGCGACAAAGACAGCGATGGGCAAAAGGACACATGCAGGTAGCTTTAAAATATTTAGGAAGTTTCTGGAAATCCGTGCACTTTAGTTTCCTAGAAAAATTGGAAATGACGATGTTGTTGTGCGTTTATTTCATGCCAGTCATGGTGTTTGTTGGTTGGTCTGTGGGGTTATTCGCGTACTTCTTTGGTGTGGAAATCGTATTATGGCATTATCTGGGAGCGTTATCCATCATTACGTACAGTACGACTGGCAATTTTGCTCCCTTCTTTGAAATTGGTTTAGCGGCTTACATGGATGGTAGGAAAGAGCTTCTCTGGTTGCTTCCAGGATTGATGATTGCTTTCTTCCTCTCCGTTTTCATGTGCACTCAAGCTCTATTTCAGTTGATGCAGAAACCAAATGGAAAACATAAATGGGCTAAAACAATTCACAATGGCAATGGAAACAATTACCTTAATGAGAATAAAACCATTAAAAGAGGGACTTTATAATGGTGAGTTGGTTTTACGGAGTTTTACTCGTGATTCTTATTGGTTTCATGATCGTTCCATTTATTCCAGCAGTATCCGAATATTTTAGACGAAGAGATAAAGGACCTAGACTTATTCCAGACACTACAATAATTGACGAAGCTGAAGACTTAGAAGAGAGCAGTGCCTCAGATTTACCTTATATTGAAAAGAGCCGCATAGATGCCCGAGTTAAGGCAATAGGTGATTTTGTTCGTGTAGTAGGCGACGTAAGCATTCCTGACGAAACAGAAGTGAACTCGCCAATTGTTATCCATGGAAATCTTTCGTTAGGAGCACACTGTAAAATCCATGGAACCATTAAAGCAACTAAGAATCTCAATATTGGAGAACACACTATCATCATGGGCCACTGTATTTCAGGAGGAAATGTTGAAGTTGGCCCACATACACGTGTTGAAGGTATTGTTGATGCTGTGGGTGACATAATTATCAGAGAAAACGCTTTTGTCGGAGGTGCTTCTGCGGAAAAAAGCATAAAAATTGAGCCAGGAGCAACCGTGGCAAAAAAGCTTTCAGCCGACCAACTAGTAATGTTTGAACCAATATCGACTGAAGTTGAAGTACCTGAAGCTGAAAAAGAACTCGTAACTATTGGAGAAGATAAAGGCGAGAAAATCTCAGTTGAGGTTGACTCTGATATTTATGCTCTGGATCAACAGTTTTCAAAAGGAGAAATGAACCTAGAAACCTACCTGCAAAAGCGGCAAGCACTAATTGAACAGCGTTCCACTGAACTTAACAGAGATTCTGAAATATTAAAGCTTCTCAGTGAAAGAAAGAAAGTCATGGAGATATCCTTAAGACTTCTATTGGATCCAGAAAAGGTTAATGAGAGAGTAAACAATTTGATCAATGAAGGCTTCATCAATGCAGATTTTAGTCTAACAGAAAAAGGGGTGAAGAAGCTCTTTGGTTGACCTTTTTGACAAGAGCATTCTCGAAACGATTAACGAGAATACTTCTTCAGAAATTGGTAAAGCTTTCACTGAATCAGCATCACCAAGTCATCTTTCGTTTGACGAGATTAAGAAGCAATTGAAACATAATGTTTCAAATGAGATTGTGGAGAAAAGGCTCATTAGACTTGAGGAAGCAGGTTTCCTAACATCAAAGGAAGAAAAATGGCGTCTAACTTTCAAAGGAAGAATGATACTTGAAGATTTTTGGAACACTCTTTCCGAATTAAAGATCGTCGAAGAGGTAGAGGAAACCAAACCAGAGATAATAGAAAAACGCGTAAAAGAAATAGAGAAAATTAAATCCCTTAAAAAAGGGGTTAAACCCAAAAAATTAGATGAGAAAATTGAAAGTTCACCGCTATCATCGCCAGAGCTGTCTAGAACCCTTGAAGATCTTGGTTCCAAACGGAAACAAGCCATTGAATTTCTAAAAGAGCTTAGTCGAAGCTACGAAGCAGGTTTGATCAATGATGAACTTTATGATTCCTTTAGAGAACAGTTCTCAGAGAAACTGGAAGAGATGGAATACGAGATTGAAGAGAAAATTCAACTAAGCAAAGAAGCGCAATTAGAAGAAGTGGAAGCTATAAAAGAGGATTTTGAAAAATTGCCCTTGTCAGGAGATGAATCTGGTGCGAAAACAGGTACTTTGGGAAGATTGAGAATAATATTCTCAAAATCTTATTCTTTGTACATATTAACAGGCATATTTTTCCTTTTTACAGGTTATATACTGCTTGCTGAACTATTTTTTGAAACAAGCATAATGTTCCTTGGCTTGAACGCATGGATTTTAACTTTTAGTATAACATTTGTTTTAGCTGTAATCACAGGAATCAACATCTCTATTAGGAGGGGAAAAAATGAAGACTTGCTTGAATAAATTTATGACAGTATTACTCTCATCTTTACTCTTATTATCAATCTACGCGATCTTTGAAATAGACATTGTTAACGCGGGAACATTTCCCAGTGGGATGACATGGATTGGGCTTGGTGAAGACCCGAGCGATGATGAAGGAACTGTTCGCCAAGGATACGATGACATTTACTATAATACTGGAACATATAGCACAGAGATCGCTAATAATGGAACGTGGTTGTTTTACATGATGCACATTAGAGAGTTGCAAGATGTAGGTACACGAAGCTACTTTATGTATTTTGACAATCAGTCAGATACTAGTGGTGAAACTTTGAAGAAATGGAGTACAGCATACACATTTGAATATGTACTAAGCGTACAATACGATTCTGGTGGAGGCGTTTGGTCTTCACATTTTTTTTATTTTAATGGATTAACATGGGTTGATGATACAACGGCTATAACTGATGGCTACTACGTTGATACGGATCCGACTACTGACGATTATGTTTGGGCTGGAGTTAGATTATCTGATATTGGATATCTATACGAAGGAACAGGCGATTTCTGCGTTGTGTTTACAACTGAATCAACTTTTTTCCCAAACCAGGGAAATGCAAAAGACCATGATCCAGATTCTGGAGCACATTGTGTTGAACACGAGGTTATCCCCGAAATACCATATCCTGTTCTACCGTTTTTCGTAGCTGGACTAATAGTATTTGCGTATTATACAATAAATAAAAAAGAAAAATTAAGAAACAAACGATGAAATCTAAGAAAGTCCTCTGCTTATAAAGTAAACAGCTAAAAGACCGATAGCGACACCAATCCAAACTTCTATCGGATAACTGGCTTTAAGAAAGAATACATCTAAAACCGCCGTGAAAACCAAAGTCAATATCGTGATAAAAGTCACCAATTGCGTAGCACCCATGTAACCAATAGGTACGATGCTCGCAAATCGTCCAACAAACATCAGAAAAAGCGCTGTAAACACGATAGGAGTGAAAACAGTCTTAATGTCCCAAACTATGTCAAAGAGTTTCTCTATTGATATTTGACCCATAGTGTTACTCGCCATCTTCCAAAGAATATTCCCACACGCTCCCACCAAGGAGACCATGACTATTACCGTCCAAATCATCCAAGGTTCCATCATAAACACCTCAATTATGAATAAACTCATTATTCATTTAGATACTTTAATAGTTAATCTTTCTTTTCATCTAGCTTTTTCAATAATTCTTTACGTTGATAATTTATAATGTCTGCAAGGAATCCGAGAGCAAAAGATTGTAATCCTGTAATTAGTAGAAGTACTCCCAAGGTAAGTAAAGGAATATGAGGAGATATTGCTCCTGTTAAAAGAAATATTATCAACAGATAGAAGTTTATGATAAAACCAACACCCATCATTATTAATCCAGTGAAACCAAAGAAGAGCATAGGCGAACGTAGAAACATGGATCGCATTTTTGTTGAGATTAAATCGAAAAATCCCTTGAGGATTCGCGTATTTCCATATTTTGATTCACCATGTTTTCTTGGGAAATGTTGAACCTCTACTTCACCGATCTTGAATTTCTGATCTTTTAACACCGCCAATATGTACCGATGTAAATCATCTACAAAAACAATGTCATCGAAAACCTCTCTTCTGAAAGCCTTAAATCCACAATCAATGTCATGAAGGCTAAGCCCAGTAACAAAATTCGTCATGGAATTATACACTCTAGAGAAGAAACGCTTACCGAAAGAATCCTTCCTATCTCTCCTCCAGCCATTCACAACATCATAACCTTCATCTATAAGTTTCAAAAACTTGGGAATATCCTTGGGCGTATGTTGCAAATCAGCATCAATGAAAAAAATAACGTGGCCTTTTGAGGCTTTTAAACCTGATTCTAGGGCAGCTGTTTTACCAAGATTCCTAAAATGATGAACTGCTTTAACATTTTTATATTTTTTAGATTGAAAATCTGCTAATTTTCTTGTTCCATCTGAACTTCCGTCGTTAACAATGATTATTTCTCCCTGAATATTTTGATCTGAAAGAACTGTTAAAGTGTTTTTCACTAGTTCTTCAATGTTTTTTGCTTCATTATAAGCTGGAAATATAATAGAGATAAACAAGTAATAATCCTTCTTAAAGCTCTTCACATTTATTATGAAATCAAAACCTTATTAAATAAAAAGAATTGTCTTCTCGTGCATGAGTATACGATTCTGGGAGGTTCCTACGCTATATACGATCGATCGAGGGATTAATGTGAACTTATGGGTGCATATTGAATTAGACTCTGACCGGTCCAAGCCCAAATAGACCCTGTTGATTCACCAAGCTTACATCGAAACGCGTCATTCTCAGACCTCAACCACCTGTTTTTCTCTTCGATCTTCCTATACTGCTCATCCTTAGTAAGAAATGCCATTCCAAAGATGTCGGCCTGCTCCCTGTAAAGCCAAGTTAACTCTATCAGTTCTTTGTTTGCTTTAACCAAGGTTGTAGAGAACATTAAATTAATAATATACGTCAAAACAACCACGTTCTGATTGAATTCGGCTTCAGCTTCACTGTTCCTTAGCTTTCCAGCTGTTTTAATCAGCTCCTTAAGCGAATCCATCAATAGTTTTTTCTGGTCGCTTATCCATTTCTCTAAGGCATCATTATTTTTGGTGAGCATTTCATTCTTTAGTTTGAGCTTCTGGTTTTCTGATTTTAACTGCTCTATCTCAGATGTGATGTTCTTGATCTTGCGCGTGAGGTATGCAAAGGGCATCATCTCATTATCAAACATCCTCAAGCTGCGAGCTGGACCTCGATATTTTGAGTCGATTCTTGCCAACCCAACCAAGTTAAGCCTATATATCAACTCTCCAGGTAGATGGGAGAGAACATCAGTCATAAGCTGCAAGTAAGCATAATCCTCCACAGGCTTCTGGTTTTTACGCCACTCCACATAGCTTAACCCCTGCTTAGAGACGGAGTAAAGATACATGAACCCTTTAAAACAGGGTTTCAACGTCTTAGAAAAGCACGAACGCTTGATCCTCATTCTCTTCAGGAACCCCATCTGATGAAGACGCCGCAATCCGTTTGAAGCCTCCTTCACAGGCATCTTCAAAGCAGATCCCACATCTCTAGAATCAAAGAATTCTAAGCCAGACCCACTCACATTGTAAAGCTTTCGTAGTAATACATGAAATCTCATTGTTACTCATCTTCCACGGTGGAAGGTATCCTATATAAAGTAGATGAAATGGAATGTGAAGTTCATCCCACAAATGTGCAAATGAATAATAAACAGCGATCTGAAGAAGAAGTGAATACCAGCCTTCACCACCGGCCCATACCAGTATTCGCTTCATTAATTGTGAAATAAATCTTGCATGCGAAAAATATAGAGTCCACCGATTTTGTCAGGATTTTTTCTTTTATCAAGAAGTTTAAAACCATTTTCTTCAAAGATATCTATATATTTTTCAAGTGGACAAAAATATTGATATTTTCCTTCTGTGATGTGGTCTCGTGTAAAGAACCCTTTTTCTAATGCTTTTAATGCACCTTTGAAATCCATTTTGAGCAGGTAATAAGGAATACGCTTTATATGAGTTAGTCTGCTGAAAGGGTTGTTTATCCATGTATGTATGAATAGATAATCCGTTGAGTAATAATAGAGGTTTTCCAATATTCTGATAAAAATATCTTCGTACATCATATGAAAGAGCGCATCGAAACAGAATAAACACCCCTTTTTCAAGCCGTTAATACGTTCTTCAGAAGAAGCATTAATAAAAGACCATTCTGGATGTTTCATCTTATTATTAATGATGCTTTTTGAGACATCGATTCCTGTATAATCTTTGCAATCTCTACCTTCCTAAAAGGTTAGATCCCCACATCCTACATCTATCACATGATCTACATTAGAAAGAATTTCTGTGACAACCTTCCACTTCCACACTCTTGCCTCTCCAATAGAGCCACAGCCACTTGTACCACCTGAAGCATAACGTTTCTACCAATATTCTTGTCCTGATGCTCTCATGCTTATCGCTAATGTGAAAAAGATGTGCTCGTGTTTTAGTTTTTATATCGTGTGCGAATTGAATCAATACCAAAGAATAATATAACTAATTCTTCTGTTTGGATACTTAAGTAAAGTGAGAATCGAATTGATAAATAGATTAAGCGAAATTTATCGCTCACGCGATAAGATTCTTAACGGGAAACCGATTGAGAAATGGAGAAACATAGAAGAATATTTATTATTTTTACGACATCTAAAAGCATATGATTTTACAAAAAGATACATAAAAGGAAAATTAGTCTTGGATGTTGGTTGTGGAACTGGATATGGTGATCTTTATTTATCAAAACATGCAAGCAAGATCATTGGAATCGATATTTCGAAAAAACTTGTTAAATTTTTAAAAAGAAATTTTCAGGATGAAAATCTTGAATTCAAACATGTTAACAGGGATTGGGTGAAAAAAAGGCTTCCATTTAAAAGTGATTATTTTGATGTATGTGTATCATTTCAAGTTTTAGAACATATCAACCCCATCCACATATTAAATTTTTTAGAAGAAATTAAGAGAGTGTTAAAACATCAAGGGATTCTAATTCTTTCGACACCAAATTCTAAAACGCGATTACTACCATTCCAAAAACCATGGAACCCTCAGCACTGCAAAGAATACAATTTTAATGAGCTTAAGAAGATTTTAGAAATGGTCTTTGATCACTTTAATATCTATTGCCTAAAAGGAGATCCTGAAATACAGACTATAGAACTTAACAGAGTTAAACAAAACCCATTTAAATTCTATTTCATGTATCTACCCGGAAGAGTTGTTAAGAGATTTTTTCCCAGATTATATAACATTTTAAAAAGAATAGGTAAATTCGAACGTAGAAGAGAAGATGAAAATGTATCGAAAGAACCCTTCAATACCTTTTTCTCAATTAATAACTACCATATTCTTGGAATTGATACAAAAGATCCTAAAAAATGTCTTGATTTCATTGCAATTTGTAAAAAGTAATTAGATTCACTTTTAACTCAAAATCAAAGCCTCAATTAGTGCATAATAAATCAATTTCTAAAAGAGTACTTGTTGTTTGTAATGATAAGTAACAGCATTAAGGTTAATACTATATTATTTCCTTGTAAATCTTGATAATTTTATTTATGCGCTTATTTATGTCAAACTTCTTCTCGGCGATCTCTCTTCCTCTCTTTCCCATCCTTTTAGCCAATTCAGGATGATCATAAAGATATAAAATCCTCTCAGCAATCGCATTGGGATCTTTTGGTTTAATAAGAAAACCATTATAACCGTCTACTACCTGATCTGGTATTCCTCCGACGTTGGTTCCTATGACTGGTTTCCCGCAGGCCATAGCCTCCGTTATAGTTAAGCCGAATGCTTCTTGTAATGATGGAACTACTACAACATCTACCATGTTATAATAGTCTGGTACTTTTTCAGGGGGTATAAGTCCTGTGAAGAATACATGCTTTTCAACACCTAAATTTACTGTTAAAGCTTCATGATATTTTTGAAGACTCCCGCTTCCTCCTATTACGAAAAAAGCGTTATCAATTTTTTTTAATACTAAAGGAATTGATTTAATCAAATACTCTAGACCATATTGAGGCTCATGACTTCTCAAAGCAAAAATTACAAATTTTTCATTTAATCCATATTTTTCTTTGATCTTATTACTTTTTTTTGGACAAAAGCGTTTTAAGTCTACACCATTTGGGATTAAATATAATCTATCCTTTCTTACACCCAACTTTAATGCTGTTTTATATGTAGCTGTACTGGCGGATATTATAAAATCAGATGCTTTGAGCGTTTTATGGATTATAGAATCTAGCCTTCTTGATAATCTAGCACCATAGTTTACTTCGCTGCACGTAAGAATATCAGAACCATGTATTGTGACAATAAGGGGTATCTTACATTCCCTTTTTGCGAGTAATCCAACAAACCCCTCAGGATAAGCCCAATGCGCATGTATTAAATCAATATTATTGGACTTTACAATATGGCTTACTGAAGCACCATATCGATAAATATGTAATAATGTCCGTGGTGAAATAAAATATCCTAAAAATGGCAATGTAGTTAAATGCTTCGGAATAAAAGGAATAACATGAAATAAGTTTGATAGATTACTTTCAAAATAATTATAGACTTTAATTCCATCAACTGTGATATGGTTGGCTCCAATACCCCCTCTTACAGCGTAAATATCTGTTCCTCTTTCTATTAATCTAATTGCTTCATCATACACAAAACTATGTTTACTTTCCTTCTTTTTTAAAGGAAAAAACGATGAAACAATGACAACTTTCATATTTGATAATCACAACAATGAATCAATAAGAGAAAGAGATAATAAAACTGTTTGAAAAACACATTCAAAACCAACATATTGAATCTATGAAATCATTTATTTGGTTTTTATTAGCTTTATCTTTTAATGTGGAAATTTATGTTTGTATAAATAAAGATTTGTGATTAAATTGTCATTTTCAAAGCCTTACTCATTGATTTTAATGACCAATTTTCCATTTCCACATTTGGGAGGAGTTTCAAGATGTATATCAGATGAATTAAATTTTTTTTCAAATAAGGCATATAATCTTTTTTTAATTTATTCTCCAAGTGATACGCCTTTTAACACGAAATTTAAAAATAATGTTACAATACTACCCCAAAAACCATCTCCTAAAAAACCCATAACTATTGTGAATAGGATTCGCCGATCCTTTCTGATTAGAAAAATTACATTAAGAAATAATGTTCAATGCATTTACGCACATGATATTTATAGTGCGTTAATCTGTGTGTTTGCTCTATTAGGGAAAAGAACTATCCTGCATTTACATTCTGTTTTCTCTGAAGATTTATTTAAAATGGGCAAGCCGTTTCCTGAGCAATCCGTTAAAGAAAAGATCATCACTTTATTATCATATTGTTTTCATTCAACTATTGAGTTCATGGTATATAATTTAGTTCATAGTATAATGTGTGTTTCAGGATATCAACTGGAGAATGCTAAACAAAAGACTTTATCCAAGAAAAAGGTGTTCTTACTTCCAAACGGAATTGATATCAATATTTTTAAACCAAATCCTAATAATAAATTTGCTCTTAAACGTGAATTTGATATAGATCAAGATGTAATCGTTTGTATGTTTCTAGGAAGAATGGTGCATAAAAACGGTCCTTTGTTAATCGTGAAGGCGGTTCCACTAGTTAATCAAAGAATATCCAAAATATTTTTCATATTTGTCGGTGATGGAATTGAGAAAAATAAAATTGAAAAATATGTTAAAAAGGAAAAATTAGAGAATGTTATCTTATTAGATGGTACTCCTGCAGAAAAAATACTTCCTTTAGCTGATATTTTTATAACAAATGTTTCACCAGTATGGTCGAATACTTTGGATCGAACGATTCTTGAAGCTATGGCTTCAGAAATACCGACTATCGTGGGTAAAGATGAACACAAAAAAAGTCTCTTCAAGGATGGTAAAGAACTTATTTTTGTAAAGAAAGGTGATCCTAAAGATATTGCAGATAAGATCATATCTCTTATATCTAATAGCGAAAAAAGAAGAATTTTAGGAATTAATGGTAGAAAAAAAGTTGTTGAAAAATACTCTTTAGAAAAATTTATGGAAAGGTTAGAGTTAATCGCTAAAAATATGAAATAATTATTTTTAGAATTTTTTTGAAAATATTGGGTGTTCCAATGTTGTATTGTAGTTGAATGTGTCTTAAATTCAATAAAGGTATTATTGCTATATTTCTAAGTCTATCTATGAAACTATTTTGTTCCACTTTTCTTGCATATGTGATCGAGTTTATGAGTGCAACTTTATTGAAATTATTTGATTTGCATATTTTATTTTCAACTACTTTTTTTGGACCACAATGTGTCGTAGTATCATGAAAAGCAATTATTCCCCCATTAATTAAATGAGGGTACCATAATTTAAAATCAAGATTTACTGCAAATTCTTCATGTGCACCATCAATAAATAGCAACTCAATAGGTTTTTTCCAATTTTTGACTGCTTCTATAGAAGATTTTATGACAGGAACAATTAAATCATTTACTCTTGCCTTTTTTATATTTTTCATAAATTCTGGAAAAGTCCATACATTCCCATATTTGTTCTTATGTTCGGTGCTTCCCTTATGAGGGTCTATAGCATAAACCTTCACTCTTTTTCCATATTTTGAACCTTTAGCCAACCAAACTGTAGATTTACCTTTCCATGAACCAATTTCTACAATTACTCCTCTTCCATTCAAATTCTTTGCTAATTTAAAAAGTAATATTCCTTCGGTATCGCTAAGCCATCCTTGAATGTTTTTAGTAACTCTTTTTATTTTATCGATTATTTTATGTTCTTTGATATACAATTTTTATCATTTTTTAATTTAATATTAAAAAATTGATTGTATTATAATAATTTAGTAATAAAAAGCTGATTGGAGTAAAAAATGAGTGTTAAAAACTGGTTTTCAGTTGTTATTCCTTGTTTAAATGAGGAAAGAACAATTACAGAAGTCATAAAAAGTTTATATAACCAAACTTATCGTCCAATTGAAGTTCTTATTGTAGATGGTGGATCTACTGACCAAACAAAAAAGTTAGTACAAAGATGTAAACAGAAATTCGAAAATCAAGAATTTCAAATAGAACTTATCGATGAAAGACTTTTTAACGGAAAAAAAGGTCCTTCTAAAGCTCGTAATGTTGGTTTAAAAGTGTTAAAAGGGAAATATGTTGTATTTATCGACGCGGATTGGAAGTTCAGCGATGAAAAAAGCATAGAAAAATTTGTTTATGAACTTCAAGATTACCCAGTAGTCAATTTTAAGCTTAAGCCCATATTTGAAAATGATCTTGAACATAATCTTGCCCTCGACGCAAATCCACGAAATTACCCAACTCAAAATGCTTTTAGGAAAGAGGCTATTAAAGACGTTTCTTTTGATCAAAATCTGGGTTTTGGTGAAGATTGGGATTTTATTAATAGTTGTAAAAAACAAGGATTACTCCAGAAAGTTAAATATATCAACACTGAGATTACCATTCATTCTCCTCAAACTTTAAACGAATATTTAAGACAAAGATTTTGGCGAGGCAGGACAGTCTGGCCATTAATAAAAAAGCATCCAACACTAAGAGTTATATTAACAAGACTCATTCTGCCAATTAGTTCTTCACTTAGCCTAATGTTTTCTTTATTTTACATTTCAATAAATATTCAAATGAGTTTATTCTTTCTCATCCTTTTTTTAGCAACCTTTACATATTTGTTTCTGAGATCCCCAGTTAAAAATGCAAAAAGAGCATTTCACCTCGTAACTGTTCGATTAATCATTGGATCGTTCACTCTGCTTCTCGGATCACTTTTTGGATTGTACCAGACTTTTTTCAAAAAAGACTACAGTGTTGGAAGAGATCAGTGAAAATGCTCGTAAAAGCAATAAAATTGAATTAGAAAAAGTTAATGAGCTAATCACACAGAATTTTCTAATTAAAAAAAAGAGCAAGATAAAATGAAAGTTATATTATCACATCACTCTTTAAATACCCCCGGTGGAGGCGAAAAAGTTTGTTTGACAACCTTAGAGGCAATAGAGAAATCTAATTGCGATACAATTTTAGCAACCACGGAGAGAATTGATTGGAATAAAGCGAAACAATACTATGAAAAAAGATTTGATGTGCCCACGCGAGTTGCATAGTAGATGAAGTATTTTTTTCAGAGAGGATATAATCTTTTCTTAATCTATGCTCCAAGTGAATTACCTTTCGAATCTGAAATATAAAAGAACATCACTTTATTACACCAACAAATTTCAAAAAATAAAGCCTTGACAATAGTAAATCGAATTCGCCGTTTCATATTAGTTAGGAAAATCATATTAGCTAACAATATTCATTGTATTTATGCACATCACATTTATAGTGCATTAATTTGCATTTTTTCATTTTTATCCAAAACATCACTTGTACGCGTGAGTGATACATATCCTAAACCGATGTTTTTACTCCAAAAGAATTCTGTAACAAATGGTCCTCTATGTTTTATTACTGTACACATTTTTTTTACAATGTTATGTTCGTTGAATTGAATATTTGGAGAAAAAATTCCCACAAAGCCCGACATTATATATTCTCATCCTATTTTGAAGAATTTAGAAATCTCATTTTGTCTAAGAATTTATTCCATTATTCGATTCCAATTTACGAGCATAGATATAGTCTCGTGCACATGATGTATGAATTTTGAAACTCTTTGATCTAAGAATTCTTGTTAATTGCGTTTTTTGAAATGGTGTATGATATATAGCCGAAGAGATAGTTACATCATTCTTTTCAAGAATTTTATCAGCGCCCTTTATTGCTTCGGTTTCTGCCCCTTCACAATCCATCTTTATAAAAACGCCTTTATTTAGGTCAACTTTCTTAACTAAATCATTTAGTGTAAGCATGGGCACTTCGATATATTCTTGACGTGAAAAATCAAGTAGATTCTTATCGTGTGAACATGTTGTTGAATGCCCACCCGTGTTAGTTTGAGATAGATATAATTTCACTTGCCCTTTTTTTTGACCAATAACTGCATTTATCGCTTTAACATTTGTTAAATTATTCACTTCAATATTTTTTTTAAGCAACAAATAATTTTTTGGTTCTGGTTCTATGGCGAATATTAGACCATTTTTTCCAATTAATTTAGCTGCTTTTAAGGTAAATATTCCGATATGAGAACCAATATCAAAAACGATGCAACCTTTTTGGGGCTTATATAATCTATCATAGACTTGAAATTCATAAATTTCATCTATAATGTTTTTATCAATAGAATAAGGTCTATAAAAAAGAAGATTTCCATCAGGTAGCGTTTTCTTGCAAACTATTTTATTGAAAAAACTATGATATAAATAGCTAAATAAACTGAATATTCGATCTCGTGTTTTCTTATTTTTAAATACGATTTCTAATGTATTGCTGAAAAAGAGAAATACTCGTTCTATAAACTTGTTTCCCTCCAAGGAAATCCATGGTATCTGACATATAATACTTATTCATTCAGAAAAACATTTACCAAATAGAATGTAGAACAGAAATTATAATAATGGAAGAATAGTGACCAATGAAGGTTTTACTATTACATCATTCTTTGAACAGTCCAGGTGGTGGTGAGAAGGTTTGTTTAACTACTGTAGAAGCTTTAAAGGAAGCTGGTCATGATGTTGTATTAGCTACTGCTGATAAAATTGATTGGGGAAAAGTAGAAAAGTATTTTGGGAAAAGATTTGACGTCGAAGAGAGACAACTGCTTCCGTCATGGTTACTATTACCTGGGTCCTACAAGAGAATAGCTACTTTCAATTCCATTAGTTTAAGTAGAGAAGTAGATTTATCGATAAACATGCATGGAGATGTAATGTTTACTCCATGTGATGTTACATACGTGCATATTCCTACCTTTGCTTTAAGGAATATTACAAACTATTATAGCGAATCTCTGTTATTGAGGCTCTATCTTGCGCCTTATGAACTCGTACAAAAAATCTTTGCTAAAAGATATTTCGAGAGAACTATCATTCTAACAAATAGCACATATTTACAGAAAATCATAAGAAAATTTGTTGGAAAAAGATCGACTATTGTTTATCCTCCAGTTGATGTCAAAAAAATTTTTATTCCAGTCAACACGGAAAGAGAGAACATAGTTGTTTCTTGTGGCAGATTCTCATTTGAAAAGCGTTTAAGTATAATACCGGAGATAGCAAGAATGTGTTCTAGCGCAGAATTTTATATAATGGGTTCTACTGGGATTAAATCTAACAAGATTTTGAAACAAATAGAACTAAAAATTAAGAATTATAATTTATCAAATATAAAAATTAAAACAGATCCAAAAAATGAAGAAATGATAGAAGTCTATTCAAGAGCAAAAATATATCTGCACACTGCAATAGGAGAGTATTTTGGCATTAGTGTTGTTGAAGGCATGGCTTCAGGACTTGCGCCTATTGTTCATAAGAGTGGAGGAGCCTGGACTGATATTATTGAAGAGGGAAAATATGGATTAGGATATAGCACAGTAAATGAAGCTGCAAAAAAGATAAATGAATTACTAAAAGTTGAGGAAAAAACCAAAAAAATTAGAAAAATAGCTCAGAACCGATCAAAAGTCTTCGACAAAACCAAATACAAAAAGAAAATCGTAAAAATTATTGAAAAGTTTCAATGAAATTCACCTATTTGAACTATTATTAACTTTTTTATTAAAAGCATACATAAAACCAGCAAATAAATGAGGTTTTAAAAGTATTAAACTGAGCAAAAACATCTTGATTTTTGAACGTGATTTTAGATTGTTATAATAAAAAATGCCACCTTCATAATCTTTTAAGGTGTTATCTTGTGGTCTCAAATGCCATGTATTTGTGTAAATGTGTTTAACTGGATATTTTCTAGATATTTTTCTTCTGATATAGATATCTTCGCCACTCCACCAATTCTTTAATTCTTGATCTTTGGTTTCTAACCAAGCTTTTTTTGAAAAGAGTATCGGACCTGCAAAAGTTTTTTGTTTAAAAATTTTTGATAAAATCACACTTATAATAGATCTATAATTTAATGGGTAGTCAAGTATACCAAAACTTATTAAACCATATTTTTTATTTTTAATATTCTTAATGTAATGTGAAATATTTTTGTCTAAATAAAAGTCAGCGTCTGTTGATAAGATAGTGTCATTATTTGCAATATCAAATCCATAATTACGGAGATATGCCTGACGTAATTTCCAATCCACCTCTTCATTTATAATTTCTATTCTTGTATTTGTTTCAAATTTTTTGCAAATTCTTTTTATCACTTCTTCACTTCTATCTTTAGGCCTATCTAAGATTATTATTACTTCTTCTGGATTTAATTGACATACTGAAGGAAGTGTTACTCTGAGATATTTTTCCTCATTATATGCTGGTATTACTACGCTGAAAGCTTCCTTCAAAACTACTCCTCAAAACACTCAATTTAAAGCCTTTTTATAGACTGCTAATGTTTTTTCAGCGGTTTTTTTCCATGTAAATTCTTCTTCGACAAGGTTCCTGCCGTTCCTTCCCATTTTCTTAGTCTTTGATTTGTTACTTAGAATCTCTGATATTTTTTTTGAAAGGCAATTTACATCTTTCTGAGGAACCAAAAAGCCATTACACCCATCTGAAATTGTCTCCCTTGCAGCTGGAATGTCATAGGCTATCACTGGTTTTGCACACGCCATAGCTTCTAAGATGACCAGTCCGAAGCTCTCCATAATTGAGGGCAAAACTAGACATCTGGACGCTTTTAGAAGTTTCATTTTTGTTAGATCAGGTACCCTTCCATGGAAAACAACATTGTCTTCTAAACCTAATTCATTTGTTTGCATTTTAAGAGTTTTCATCATTGGTCCAGAACCAATAATGTTTAAAAGTGCGTTAGGAAAATCCTGCTTAATACTCTTTAAAGCATAGATTAAATCGCTAACTCCTTTGTGCGGAAGAAGATTCCCAATATAAACTATACTTTCATCTTCTTTTTCTGGTTCTTTAACAGCGTCATACTTTGCTAAATCAACTCCGCTGTAAACAACATGAAGTTTATCTTCTGAGACACCAAGATCCATCATTTCTTGTTTTACATAGTTACTTACAGCAATTATAGCATCATAATCAATTTTAGAAATGAATTTTTCTAGCCGAATAGTGAATTCTCTTGTTAACCAACTTTTCTCTGTTAATGAAAGTTTCTTAAGTCTTGGAAGAAGAAGTCCATCTGTTGTAAAAACAATTGGGTTATGTTTACACTTTGAGACAAATGAAGTAGACAATGGAGGAAATAGTGTATTAGTGTTCAATACATCATGTTTTTCTTTAAATAATAATTGTAAAAAAAGGAAGGATGAAACCATTCTTCTATAGTAGGAAGTTATGGATGGAACATTCAAGCCAATCCTATGAACATTAACTCCTTCCATTACTTCGTATGTTGGAGCTTTCTTAAACTTATGACAGTAAACATGAACTTCGTGTCCAAACGAAGCCATGGCTTTCGCTGTTTCATATATCCTGAGAGAACGACCACCTTCCCATGCAGGCGGAAATATTTCCGCTGTTATGCCAATCTTCATAGATCTCTTAAAGATGATAGTAAACTTCACCTATTTTATTTTTCACCTTGCATCTTAGATTAAGAAAATATCAAGTATTACGCTATTTTAACTGCTCCACAGAGGTTTCTGTTTATCTAATTTCTTTTTTCTTCTCCAATCTTTTACAAATATGTATACAACAATGAAACAAATAATCGATAAACTGATAATTGTTATGTACTCTCCAATTTGAACGTCAAAGGTTTTTTCGAACTTGAATCGAATAGTATAATCCCCTTCTACTCTTGGAGAAACTATCATCATGTTAGGGCCACCCAAAAAAATAGGCAATTCTTCTTCGTTCAAATAAGCAATCCAACCAGGATAGTAACTCATTTTAGCCCAAATTACATCTTCACTCTCAGCATTGTATACATTAATTACTATCTCATCCACATTTGGAAATTCAAAAGTAACGCTTGCCTGTGATTTTTCACCAATATTTAGGGTAACATTTTTTATCATATTTTCGAGTAACTTCATCTCTTCAAAGTTCTTATAAAGCTGAGTATGATAAGGCAACCGAAGCCCGCTCCAAATCACGCGGCCCATGCCATACTTCCAGTACACTAAAACTGGTCTTCCATCATCGCTAACAAAATTTTCACTACCCGTCTTCAGAACACCAGCAGATGATGCATGGTAAGTTCCATTAGAAAATCTTGTAAAATCTATATCCGCTGTTATATTGTTAGGAAAAGTTTGGTTCAAAATAAAAGTAAGAGGTGTAAACTTAGTTTCTGACACTGGAAACGGGTCCGGCACACCTTCCATATTGCCTCCAAAAGGAAAGTTGCCTATATCTAGTATGATTCCGCCTCCTTCTTCTACAAAATCACTAAGAAGCTCGGAGAAAACTGTTAGGTTGTTATATCTTAACCCGTCAAGGTATATTACGTCAAACTGTCTAATCTCTTCTATAGAGTAATCTTCTGCATGTTCTCCTCCATTTATGAGTATGATGTCTGATGAATTCATGGGGGCTATTGATTCGAAAAGTCGAGTGTACTCGACTTCATCGCCAAAAAAGAGAACAGTTAAACTATCAGGACTTAGAATCTCAACGAAGGAGGAGTTGAAGCCTTCTACTTCATAGATCTTTTTGTAAACATTTTGAATTCCACTCATATTTGGGGTTCTCTGAAATAGAAGGTGCTTCACATTGAAGTTTCGGGATAAATAAGCTAAATACCTAGAATCTTGTTGAGATAAAACATAATACCAGAAGGTGTGAGCAAAAAGATTAGTTCTAGCGTAGAGGTCTGTTCCTCCGGCTTGTCCAATCGGTGTATAAATGTTAATTCTCCACTCATGAAATAGATCATTTGTAGCTACCCACTCACCTAAAGTGGAATGATCTTTTAGCCAAGTTATTTCGTCTGGTTCTGATGTCTCCAAATTTCTATTGAAATAAAGTTTTGAAACAGCATCGACAGAAGGATAAACTGTAGCTATTACAAGTATTCCACTGAATAAAACCGCTATTTGTGCTTCCCTTGTGATTATGAGATATTGGTAACCGATTTTTTCAAGTGCGTAACCACCACAAAGAGCAGCAAAAATAGAATAATATGGTGCAAACCTGTACGGTAGGCTCAGAGGGAGGTATAACCATGGCGAAAAGCAGCCGATTAATGTAAAAATAAATAGACCGGCAGTAATTGTTGAGACTTTTTCTTTATTCTTGAAGGATAAGATACATCCAGCTAGCGCGAGGAAGAAGTGCCCAAAACCTGGAGACCACAAGTTACGTGCAAAATCAAAGCCTATGACATGATAAATTTGACTTAAAAACTCCTGTGTTTGAGTGAAAATACTAGCGCCAACTGGCGATCCTGAAGTAGGTATGAGGCCTAGTTCAAGGAATTTTGTTAAGCCTCCTTGATAAAAGAAAGGTAAATACCAGAATAGGCTTAACCCTAAGACAATTAGTACACATGGCACCATTACCCTGAAAATTCTCTTGAAAAAGATTATGCTTCGTTCAACAGCTAAAAAAGCGAAGCAAACACCACCAATTATTATCGTAAAAATATAGGCATTTGACAAATGTGTGAGATATGTGGTTGAAATCATTACTCCTGCAAAGATTATGTTAAGAATCGTTGGCTTTCTTAATGCCTTAAAGAGAAGAAGTAACGAAGGAATGGCAAGAAGAACAGCTAGAATGTTTTCAGTGGAACCAGCATCCCAATACACCCAAATATTTGAAGATGTCAGAAAAAGCAAAGCACTTGTAAAACTGCCCAACCTACTCAAATTTGCTTCTTTACCAAATAGGTAGATTGACAAAATACCTATCGAAAAAACAATGTAAGTATACAACATAAAAGCGTCAAGTATACCTAAATTTGAAATCCAAGTCACAAAAGCCATAGTATAGTAAAACAATGGTGGATAAAATCTTAGAATAGGCGAGCCAAAATACCAATAAGGATTCCAACCTGGAATGTTTGGTAAACTTTCAGCTATAATTTTAACACGTGGAAGATTCATTATAGGTGAACCTTCCCAAGAAGCAAACTTTGGGATACCTGGAAAAACAAGAGTAGTAAAGAAAATTACAAGAAGTTCAAGGATTGCTAAATCTATTAACGTGTGTTTTTTGCTTTTACCGAATATCCACAACTCTTGAACTCCCTGTTTTAAATACAGATATATTTCAATTGAACATTTCCTTTATTTTAAGAGATCGAAACCAAATAAAAAAGGGTCAATTGCTTTCAAGAACACTCTCGTAAATCCTGATATATCTGTGAATTATGGAATCCCAGCTTCGATTATTCTCTACAAAGCCTTTTGCCCTTTTAGCAAGCGCCTCTGCAAACTTATGATCCGTCAATAATTTCTCAACTGCATTTGCCATCTCTTTTACGTCTGTAGGATTCACGTAAATGGCTGAGTCTTCACCAACACAAGACACATTCCATCCTATACGTCCACTTACGATTGGAACTCCCGCAGATGCTGCCTCAAGAAGTGTATACCCTGAAACTCCAGGTGAAACAAAAACAGACGCCTCTGCCAATATGTTTGGAACTTGGTTATATGGAATTTCACCCAGAAACTTCACCTTATTTGATATACCTAACCTCTTTACGAGTCTCTCTAATTGAGTTCTTTGTGATCCATAACCTACCACGAGAAATTCAGTGTCAATTTTCTTCAATAATAATGAAGCTGCTTTAATGAAAATGTTAGGGCCTTTAACTGGGAACAATCTTCCCAAATACAGAACATATTTTGGATTCTTCTTCACACCTTGAAATCTTTCTAGAGAAATTCCATGAGGTATTTTAGCAATGAACCTTGGATTATACTTCTTTAAAACCTGTAACACTTGATCTGAAGGTGCAATAACTGCATTAGCGTTATTTATCATGAAATTGAAGAATGTTGGTCTTGCAAATTTTCTAATGAGACGAAACGACTTTAATGTTTCAAGACCCCTTTCAACTCCATGAATTGTAAGAATTGTCGGGATTCCCGCTTTCTTTGCAGCTAGCATGGCAAGAAAACTAACTGGATACTCATGACCATGAATATGAATTATGTCACTTTCTTGATTCAATTCTTTAAAAAAAGTAAAAGTGTGAATGGGAAACCATGAACGCTTAACTAAGGTCTGAAAAAAATCTATATTCCTTGCAAAAAACGGAGTTTCAGAAGTAGTGTAAATTGGAAAGCGATGAACTTCAATTCCAGAAACATGATTCCTTTCTTTTTTTCCTGAAGTATATACTGCGACACTGATTCCTTTTTTAGATAAAGATGAAGTCAATTCATGAACGTGAACATCTATTCCACTCGGATGTTCCATGTTCAGTGAAGGTGTTACGTGAACAACCCGCAATTTTAACAACCTATATTTTAGATCACTGATTATCATTCTGAGAGATACAAATATCTAATTCTCCCTTTCTAATAAATTAACAAAATCCAAGAATTTTTTGAAATAATCTTCTGTTATTTAAAAGGCGAACCACCTTGAACCATGATCTTTACAATGGATGGAGGGAAAGTGAAAAGAAAAAATATTCTACCAAAAATCCATTCAAGAAGAGAGCTATTCAAAATTTCTTAAATAAGATAACCGAGTTAACCCCCAAACATGTCGGTATTCTGGTGGATGTGGGCTGTGGAGAAGGAGTTGTCATTAACTATATTAAACAAAATGTTGATGCAAACCAAATTATAGGTTTGGATTTAAGTTTAGAGGCCTTGAAAACTGCAAAAAGATGGAACAAGAATGCTCAATTCATCCGAGCGAGCGCATATTTTCTTCCCTTAAAGAATAAGTCAATAAATTCTTCACTTTGCTTGGAAGTTTTAGAACATCTTGAGGAACCTGAAAAGGCAACTAGTGAATTGGAAAGGGTGACACAAGATTCTTTTATTATTAGTGTACCAAACAGCACACTCTTTAGACTAGCAAATATTGCTTCGTTGAAAAACTTGAGAAGACTTGGGGAAGATCATGATCATGTTCAAAGATTCACAGAGGAATCATTTCTCAAATTTCTAAAAAGAACAATTCCAGAGTCAGATTTTTCCATTGAAAAATCGTTTCCATGGTTAATAGGAATAATCAAAAATCTTTCATAGACACAAAGTTATTCTATTTGCCTTTTTTATACAACTAAGAATTTTGCGAAAATATCTACTAAAAACTCAAGCTTTTGCGGAAGGAATTCCTTTATTAAAGTTACATCTGATTTGTTTACAACATGGAATAATCGAATGAAAACAAGGTAAGATACGCCTCCTACTAAAATATAGAGGGGTAAATAAAACCTGTTGGTAATGAATTGTTGAAGTGTTAGAACAATTAGACCCATAATTATTGAGCCAATCCAACATTTCTTTAATGTTGTAACATCAAAATTCCATCCGAAAATCTTCTTCAAACTTATCATGACATATGTAAAGCCAGCAATGCTTGCTATTGTTTTACTAATGGCTGCTCCAGTTATGCCCAATATTGGAATGAATAGTACTCCCAAAATTGTGTCTATTGAAAATGATGAAAGCCTCGCCCAGAAGTATATTTTCGTTTTACCTAAAGATGAAATTACTGAGTTTGCTATGGGACTTAAACATGTTATGGCTGATGTTAACGAAAATAAGGTTAATGGTATGGCTCCTTCAATATATGAAGGCCCTGCGACAAGACTAATTGTTGGTAGAGCAACAGTCGCTAACCCGACAGCTAAAGGTAAGTAAATGATTGACATGTATCGAGACGCTCCGTAAGCAGCGTTTGATAAAGCTTTCTTATCTTTCCTTCCGAACCGTTCTGCAAATTGTGGGAATAATGCTGCTCCCATGGATTGTGATATTGAAGAGACCACCCATGAAGCCGTAATTGCAGCGTTATAAATGCCAAGATTCGCTAAACCAAGATAAAAAATGATTAGAAATTGATCAATTCTAGCTGAGAGATAATTAATTATGCCTGCTAAATAAAGTGGAGCGGAATATTTTATTAAACGAGAAAAAGGCACAGAGGTTATTTCACCTCTGAAGCTTAAGAGAAAATAACTCTTTAAAAAAACACTGGAAAAATCTCCAATGACCCAAGCTAAGATTACACCAAGTAATCCAAAATTAAGATTTAACAATATTATGGCTGTTGCATATTTTATTCCGTATCCAAAAGTAGTTGAGATTGAAAGTTCCCTAAATTTTTGTAAACCCGTCAGGACGGATGATAAAAAAGGTAAAAAGACAATTGCAAAGACATCGAGAGCTAATATTTCTAATAGTGATTGGTATGTAAATGAACCGAAAAGTTGAGTAGAAATCCATGATGAGCTGAAGTATAATGCAATTGATGAAATTATGCTGACTATTATACCGAAGATTATTCCTTTCTTTGTGATCCCTCTAGCCCAATCAACTTTTCCACCTCCTTTATATTCGGGCACAAATTTTGCTAGTGCTGCGGGTATTGAGAAATTGAAGAAAGTTGAAAAAATCGTTGTAACGAGGAAAAATGATGATGTAACTCCAATTTCATATACAGTTAGAAATCTAGTAGCAACGGCAAAGTATATAACGCCAAAGAGATTTGACATAAAGGCTTGAAAATATAAATATGAAGCCCCTCTTGCAACACGAATAGCAGGAGAGACATTATTAGACAACGCTAATCATCAACACAATAATAGGATTAAAGAATGTTCTTTACATATGAACACATTTAAAAACAATTTTAGGCTTTGCCCTCACGCATCGTTAATTAGTTAGTGTCTTTAAAAATAATTTAAGGGAAACATTTTATGGTAAAGAACAAGTTTTTCTTGAAAATTGCTGGATTCTGTGGCATTATAATGCCCATCGTGACTTTTTCACTCATATTTCTTGCTATATATTATGCACCATGGTTCAGTTGGACAGAAAACGCGTTAAGTGATTTAGGAGTGGAAGGCATTTCAGCAATTCTATTCAATAATGGCCTTATAATTGGAGGAATTATGAGTGGAATCTTTGCTCTTGGTCTTATTCAAGTTTATAATACTTCAATCCAAAGTCGCGTTGGAACCATTCTTTTTCTCTTCACTGCTTTTGCCTTGTGCGCTATAGGTTTATTTCCTGAGACAATGGGACGTTTACATATGTATGTCTCTATTGCATTCTTTGTTTTACTGCCTATGTCTCTCTTTTTTATGGGATGGTCGATGCTTAAAAAATCAGAAACAAAGAAAAACGGCGTATTCTCGCTCTTGACAGCAATTATCGCTATTGGAATTTGGGTACTTCCTTGGACTAGTGTTGCAATTCCTGAAGCTATAAGCTCTCTTGCAGCTTCTTCTTTTTCTATAATCCATGGTTTTAAATTATATCGAAAATTCAAATAGATCAGTAAAACCGGAAAAATGAACATAAATATTGCAGTATATTCATTCCTTCTTTTGAGAACCATTGGCAAATATCAAGTACAGTGATAAACGGTTCATTTTAGTTGATGATTCTGGTTGGGGCGATCCTATTCTAGGAGTTGTAATAGGCATTTTAGATTTACCAGCTGGAAAGTACTTTGAACGTAGAATTCCATTGATCTACTTTCAACCTCCAAGATTTGAAAAGCAAGAGTATCTTAACCGTGTTGTTGACATTGTATTAGAAGCCATCAAAGTCATGAAGATAGATAAAAAAGCCACATTCAAAATTTGTAAAGGTTATGTTCTTTCTAAGATAAGGAATCATCTCAGACTCCAAGGTTTCACAGTGAAAGACACAGAGATTGTTGGAGATCTTCAAAAAAGAATTGAAAAAAGCTACTTAGACTGGTGCAAGGAAATAGGTGTTCCAAAACATATGTTGGGAGAGGAAAGTGGTAAACCACGTTTTTGGGCATTAATGAATTGGGTCAAAGAAAAACCTAAACTCAGAGAACTTTTAGTAAAAACTGGTTGGAAAAGCTGGGAAAAAAGATGGCGTGATTATGTATATTCTGAAGCCTGATCGCGCGAGCGATTCAGAGAATAAAGACGGAACAATAATTTATTGAGAATAAAAATAATGTTCTTACCTCAAACACCATTATTCATGTGAAGATAACATAAACGACTGTTTTTTCTTGTTCTTTGTAAACCTTTTTTCATGCCTACAGAACTTCAACATCAAGACCCAGGATTATTTGATAGAGATAGGTCATATTCATAGAACATTTGTGAGCTAGTAACACATGGTTTTTTTAACGTTCCCTGAGATTCTTTACGTTTGATAAGACTTTATTATATGTTTTAAAGTAGCCAATTTCTATACAATTTTCAGGAGTTTAATTTGATGGATAAAGTATCTTTCGAAGAAATTCAAACTTCCACAAGTAAAAGAGTTGAACTCATCGATATTACCCATGATGTAGAAAAAATTGTTACAAAGAATAATGTAACAAATGGATTCTGTTTGGTCTATGCTCCTCATGCTACTGCGGCAATAATTGCAAATGAGCGAGAAAATGGTTTAATGCACGACATAGTCAGTAAGATCGAAAAGGATTATCCGAG
>JAUVYS010000158.1 GCA_030602965.1 Candidatus Bathyarchaeota archaeon
CTAGAATTAACGAACAGCTTTTCTTATGGGAAGAGTTATGAATGATAGAGGTAGCTCTACTTCGCTTGCCTAAGGATTGGTGCCGAGGAGGAAAGTGCAGAAGTTATATAGTGAAAAAATATTGTTCTTCAGCCAACGAGATGTTTGGGAGAGAAGGAAAACAAGACTTTACCTTATTTCAAAGTTTCCTTTTTCGCTCCCTGCCTAACCTGATGGATATTCTTCTTGCTCTTGTTTTAGTTAGGATTTTGGTATATAATAATTATGATATGAATCCTATATCTCAAGTAAAGCTGGAAAGAGAAGATAAAAGGATTAAATTAACCCTTCCTTACAATCCTACCCATATCAAAAAAATCAAGACTATCCCTGACTACCGTTGGCACCCCGATAAAAAACATTGGAGTTTTCCCTACTCAGAAGATATTTTTAAGAAGATTTTATCGCTTTTTGATGGAGAAAATATTCATTTGGATTCTACATTACAAAGGTTGGCAGAAGAAACAGGGAAAAATAAAGATCTGCAAGTTTTAAGAAGAGAACTTATTTTTAGAAAATATAGCCCAAAAACAATAAAAGCATATCTTTATTACAATAGAGACATCCTTAAACTTACAAACAGAAGCCGCTTCAATGTTAAAGATTCTGATATAAAAGGTATATCTGAAGTACTTCGGATATAACACCAAAATGGAAGGATATCCGAACAAGTTCGGATATGAATAAGTTATGCGCCATTTCCTAGGGAGAAAACATGAAAAATATCCCACCTAATATTTTTGAGCAGATACGAGAAGCGATTCGACGACCAGAAGGAACTGTTACTTTTGAATATAGTTCGGAGGTTCTGTTCGATCCTAAGGTGCTTGGTGGGATTCTCTTTGAAGTACCTTCTGGTGCTCACCTCTTTAGGGTTGAAAGGGACAACGAACTACGACTATCGTTCTACCATTCATCACCTGGAACAGGTACCCGTGTTGCAACGGTAGACTTGAAGAACGTGGTACCGAGCCCCAAAGTATTTCTAGCGTTTTCTTGGACACCGACAGAAACAAAACTTTACGTTGGACCGCGAGTTAATGGAGGTGAGCTCGTTTCCGCTAGAGGCGTTCCCTCACACCGGCAATTCAGAGTTGGAAAAGACGGCAGCATCTTTCACGTGGGGGATGTGGGCGTCGAAGTTATGCAGGTCAGCGTGTACCAGAATGGCAAACCCATACTTCAGCCAACTGCTCTTGATGCATGGAAAAGCACTGTTAAAGCAGTAAGAGTTCTAATGAGGGGTTCCTCGGAAGAGGGGTATATTTTTGATGTTGTGGTAACAAATCTGACCCTCTCGATTCTCGTAACCGGTTTTGAGGCTTACTGCCAAACAAGATTTCTTGAACTTGAGCAAGAAGGAATTAAACCTAGTATGAAAGCTCTAGTCCTCAAATTCTTTTCTCAGAAAAAACGGGATGCTGGTGAGCCAGACATCATAGCATCTGAAGCTGAAGCAGATCGTAAGTCGTTTCTACAAAACGTTATTGAGCAAAGAAAAATAAATTTTCAAAGCTATGGGGACTGCAAAGGCGCTTATAACAAGGCTTACGGAATAAAGTTCGGCGAGATTGGCGTTACCTCCAGCAACCTTCAATTGTTACAACGTTTGATCCAATATCGACACCGGGTCGTTCATGTATCACCGCTCCTTGGCATGCTTAACCAGCCTGAAGTTCCTCGTGAGGAGCCTGTATTTCCAAATAAAGAGTTCGGAAATGATGCACTTAAGTGTTTTGACTCTTTCGTTACTAAACTTCACGATGCTACTTTACGTCTCCGACGGTTGGATTGAGAGGTAACTACTTGTAATAGAGAAACGGCGCATAACAAAGGCTAAAGGAGAAAATGATTTCATCATTTTCTCCAAATCCTTCGTCTTCGGCTTAGGACTTCGTTTAGCCTCAGACGTTATACGCAATCGGCAGCTTTGGTTAAACCATGAAACAACAACCTGTAACGAGATTTGTATCCCGCACTATCATATATGTCGTCATTCTTGCATCCACTTTTTGTGCCCTTAGGTTTGTATTTAAGTTCTTTAACTTACTTTACACCGATATTGATAATGCAAGGTATCTTCTCAGCGCAATGGCTCAATCTCAAGCTGCAATAATTGCAATTGTCATAACTGTGAGTTTAGTTGCGGTTCAGCTTGGAGCTTCTTCCTATTCACCACGAGTAGTCGACATTTTCAAAGGTAATCTTGACCTTTGGTTTCTTCTGGCTTTGTATGGAGGGTCAATGTCATATGACCTTATCGTTTTAAAGATACTCAGTGAAAGAACTAGCGAGTTCTACATTTTTATTTCCTATTGGTTATGTGTTTCGGCATTCTTAGGGTTATTTCCATACATCCTCAGTGTAATTAGTGTTTTAAGACCTGAAGTCATTATAAAAAGGTTAGTGGAGGATATATGTACACCTAGTGTTGGACCTGAATCAGTGATTGGGAAAGGGTTGAGAGTAGGAGATCCGAAAGGAGACCCATTTCAACCGGTCATTGATATAATTCGTGGTGCATTTATGAGATACGATTATGAAACCGCAAGAATGGGATTAAAGAGGATGAGGGTCAAAGTTACCGAGGTTATTAACTCATATAACACTAAGAAATATAGGTTTATTCCGGGTGTGCAGAACCCTGTTGACCCTTTTAAAGATTTCTTGAAGTGTTACTCTAACCACTTAAGTCAAATCGGTAAATTGTTTGCAGAAAGGAACGAGGAATTAACTTTAGAAATGATCGAGAATTTAAAAGGAGTCGCTGAAACCATAACAGAAAAAAGGCTTGAAACGGAAGAATATGTCGTAGAGGCTTTGGGGGACATTGGTGAAATTTCTACACAAAAGGAATTCAAACGGGCAACAGAAGCGGTGATGGATGCAATTGGTGATATAGGGGAAGCTATTCCCTATGAAGATTATACGAAAACCTTCCAACATGGAGCTAAGTATGCTTATCCCTATGGAAATATCGTGAGGCAAGTAGTATATGCTCTTGATAAAATCGGCGTTCTTGCAGTAAAGAAATGGGGACTTTACGAACTGCAGGATGTAAGCAGAAATGTTGAGAAGGCTGGAATAGCCATGGTAAATGAAGGTCTGGTAAATAAGTGGGAAATAATAACTGTAGCTGACACTTTCCGTAAAATTGGAATAATTGCGATAAATACAGAGGAAAATT
>JAUVYS010000179.1 GCA_030602965.1 Candidatus Bathyarchaeota archaeon
TAAATATTAAAAAAAGGGGGGACTTTACTAATTAATTAATATAACACCCTTGCGTATACACACACAATTTAATCGATTCTATCTCATACACTCTCTACATTCTCCTACTTGCGTAGCAAGGTAATTTCCAACGCATGAAACCAATTCCACGTTTATACACCTACATATACTTTCATCATAGATTATGTGTATTGGTGTTGTATAAAGAAACATTTATAAGTCGTAAGACATCAGATATAACATACTGGTTAAAATGAATAATAAGGGTATATCCTCAGTCATTGGAACGATATTTCTTGTGCTCACAGTATTTCTTGTAGCTTCAAGTGTGTTCCTTTTGAATCTCGCAGAAAGCGCACGTTATAATCAAACTGTGAAAGACCTCCGCCAAACGGAGGCAGACCGCTTTAGTGAGAGAGTAGGCACATCATACGCACAGTACAGCATACCCGAAGCCGACACGGTTCTGGTGGATATCACCATATCCAACGAAGGACCCGGTTCCGCCCAAATAATCACGGTATGGGTGCTATGGGCCGTGGAAGAAGAAACCAAATATGGATTCAACGACACGCTCAACATCAACCTCAAACCTTCAGAGACTCTTCCAGTAGCGATAACAGTAACCATACGTGACGTAAATTCCACTGGCTCATTTAGTGGCTGGCTCATAACAACCAGAGGAAACGCGGTGTCACTTGAGAAGGAACAAATCGTTGTCCACTCGCAAGTATCAGAAGGAATAGGTTCCGTAATGATGGATTTTGACAGTTTCAAATATTATAAAGAAGAGGGTAGTGTCTTAAACTTCTCGGAGAGTAAACTTGCTTTCACAGTACATTCTGGGGAATCTATAGTTTTGGCTGCTTTTTTATCCAACTATGACCTAAAGCGAAGAACCCTCACTCTCCATTCAGATTCATTATTGTGGGCATACTTCCCAAAGTCCCCAGGGACAAAGGCTATTTGGAATATCATAAATGTCGCCTCTAACGGAACTATTATTGAAGACCCTTATATACCCATATCTCTGGCATACGGCGAGTCAAAGTGGATCTTTTTTGGTCCATACAGCATATCAGATGCTCTTAAATACGAATCTGGTGCCGTCAATCTCATACTTCTTGGAAAGATAGACGGTCAAGACTACGGACAAAACCTACCTTTCGTTTCAATCTATGTTACGTCCTAATTAACTGAGTGAGAATGCTCTTAGTTCCCTTTTGAGTGTTCTCATTCGGTTAATATCTAATAAAACCCAAATCTGTTTCGGTAGACGCCTTTTAGGCTTCTGCTTTCTTTTTTACGACAAGCTCATCTAACAATTCTTTCATTGTATAAGCCAAGCTTCGACCCAAATAAAATTCTTTCATTATTTTACCTACACTAACCTTTTCGTCAAGACCCCTTAATGTCTCTACTTTCTTTGCTAATATATCATAGACTTGACCAAAACTGAGTTCACGCATTTCTCTTTTCTGAGCTTTATCCTTCGCAGTTCTATATCTCACATCTTGAATGCTTTCTTTCTTATGTTCATATCTTCCTCGGAAAAGATTGCAGACATACTTATCCTTGGCATTCTTCTTATGTAGTTTCCTACAGTCGAGACATGAATCACGCTTACATAGGTGACTGTCGAATAAATGATATTTCAATTGACAGAAAAACCTTCGATAAATTTTATCTGTGAATTGGCTTGGGAGAATTCTATAAACGGTAGCCTTGCCCCGATCCGTCATTATGATTTGAAATTGAATCAAGTAACTTCTTATGGTCTTATCAAGCAAAGACTGATTAATGATTGGAATAAACATGGGATGTACCTTAAAACGTGAAGATTCCATAGTCTGAACCAGAGCTTTATTCAAATCTTTATACCAATCACGTTTTCCCATAGCATAGCTGGGTTCATCAAAAGCAATAGATCTCCCCTTTTTTAACGTGAGCGTCAAATCAAGATATCCACTATATGTGAAAACAACTTGAGGCATGTCAAATCTGCGATCAACAACACGGCATATATCCGTGGCTAAATACGATTTTCCTATACCTGCTTCCCCAGTAACCACAACATTCGTAGCTAATTTTCTTTTAACCCGGTAACTAAGCGTCTTTTGAAAGTAAGGTGCATATCCTATGTCTTTATCTTCTCTAAATGCCCAACCATGAACATTAGCAAACCCTTTTTTCACGGTAGACAAAAAATTATTCCTCTTTGTTTCCCTCTATTTGGTCAAAGGGTATTCCCAAAGCTTCTTCAACATAAACTCTTCGTGATGTCATACCTTTCCGATCAAAAAGATTCATACATGCCTGCAACATCAGGTTATTATTATCTGTTACACCTTCTTCAACCATGGGGATTTTCCCTTCTCGACAGGATTTTTTTGAAAGTCTTTGACCAGCAAACTCTGGTCTCACATCCCTTTTAACAACAACTTTAGCTTTTTCAGTTTGATCTTTAAACTTCTGATCTTTCCATTTTTCAGGAATTGAATGCACCAAACCTTGAATGGATTCTGTAACTGCTATTTGTCTTAAAGAAATATC
>JAUVYS010000121.1 GCA_030602965.1 Candidatus Bathyarchaeota archaeon
AATAGAAAGTAAGATCTGGGAAGCAGGATTATATGAGGGGGACTACTTTGATCTTACTGTCATAGGCACAAAATGGTTCGAAGGATGCTACTGTCTCCCGAACAGGGCGTTGAAAGGGGCTTTGAAGAATTTCACGAAAACGTATCAAATCGTACTAATTGACTCTCCAGCAGGGTTAGAGCATCTAAACAGAAGAGTCGCGTCTGAAGTAGAAGACATCTTTGACATAATGGACCCATCAAAAAAATCGTTTGACCACATAAGAAGAGCCTATGACCTTGCGAAGGAAGTGAACATTCAATTTGAGAATTTCTACATCCTTGGAGGATACCGTTTTTCTGAAGAACTGGCAAAAAAAGTACAAAAACAATCTGAACTCAAATATCTAGGAAAAATTGCTTACGATGATGAAATAGAGAAATACAATCTGGCTGGAAAACCGTTACTCGACTTGCCTTCCTCTTCGAAAGCTTACCAATCAGTAAAACAAATCATGAAAAAAGCAGGCTACTTCTAAACACACCCTAAAATTTCACAAACTCGTCATGAAAGAAGAATAAGCTTTTACATCTTCTTTAAAGCTTGTAACCGCTTTACGATGTTCGGATGCGTCGAGAATATTTCCAAGAATGAGCTTAAAGGTGTAGGTTTCTTTGCCAATATTTCTGCAACGAGTCTCTGATCAGAATCGCTACCTATCTGTCCAACCACACTACTTGCATCTTGAACGGCTTTTTCTGGATCAGTAATGAATAACGTTTTGAAGCTGCTGAAACTGCTTGTGCGTCCAAATCGTCTCATTTTACTAGTTGAAGTAACGATCTTAGCAAGCGCCTCAGATAATTTACGTCTCCCATCTTCAACAATTGAAACACTATGGCTATCAGCATAAAATTCTCTCAGTCTACTGAGTTTAAGAGAGAGCATTGTAAGAGCCCAGTAAAGCATAATACTAACTAATCCGATGGCCGCGGTGCCAGAAACCCTGTCTTTATCCCCATATCTTGACGAGTACATCAGGGAGTAGCCAACATAATAACAAATAGCTGGAAGAATAGAGGCAAACATCATTATCTGAACGTCACGATGTTTTAGATGGCCAAGTTCATGTCCAACAACTGCTTCAACCTCCTCATCCTCAAGAGTATCAAGCAAACCCTTTGTTAAAGCAATCCTGTTACCACTAATAGGTGATCCATAAGCAAACGCGTTAGGAATCGGCAAGTCAGCAATCATGACACGGGGTATATCAATCCCACTTTTCATACTGAGCCGCTCAACCATGTCATAAAGCTTTGGCATTTTAGATCTAGAAATTTCCTTAACTCCATACATCGCATTGATAATGTACGGCGCTATCAGCCATTGTATAATATTGAAGCCAAAAACCATGAAACCCAAGTAGAAGATGTCAAAGGAACCAAAATATGTCAAGATTACAGTGAAGAATAGAGTCGACAAACCAATTATCAAAACTAAAGAGCCAAACATCCAAGCACGAAGATTTAACAAACTCATAAAAATAACAACCTTTTTTGAAAAAAAACACTCTAACTAGATAAATCTCACTATTAAGAGTTAAAACAAATACATGTATTCTGTTATATAAAATTGTTATCCAGGATATACAGAATGTACAGGTAACTATGATGAGTGTAACTCTCGTTGAATTAAAAGCCAAAATAGAAGACATAGAGAAGATGAGAAAAGAATTATTATCATTGGGAGCTCATTACGTTGGGAAATATCATCAAAAAGATACATATTTCGAGACGCCTAGAGGTAGGTTGAAGATTAGAGAAACTAAAGAAAAAGAAACAATCGACATCGTCTTTTATGAACGACAAGACATACCAGACATCAAAGAGAGTAAAATATTACTTGTTCAAGCAAAACCTTCAGAAATAGCAAAAGAGTTACTAGCCAAACTTTTTACAGTGAAGATTGTTGTAGACAAGATTCGAGAAATTTATAAACTGAATAAAACTCAGGTTCACTTAGACATTGTAACCAAACTAGGAACTTTCATAGAATTCGAGCACCCAACAAATGACAAAATCATTGAAATTAAAAAGAGTAAAATTATGTTAGAAGAATATTGCAACAAATTAGGAATCAAAAGAGAACAATTAGAAGCATTGTCCTATTCAGATCTTTTATATGAAAAAAATGATCTTAAAAAATAAAAAAAAGGAAGGAAATTGAAGTCCTCTATTTCTTAATGTATTCTCTAAACTTTTTTCCACAATGTTCGTACATTTTGATGTGCAGTTTTTTACCAAGATCCCATTCTTTAAGCGGAGTTGAGACTTCAGCACCACAATTTGGACATTTTGCCATCATTTATCCATCCTAAAACTTTTAAATCGATATAAAAGTCATATTTTTATTTTATTCTCATACTTTTTAACACTTCTGGTAATAACCCAAAAACAATATTCCATGATAATGAATGATAGTTTTAACATAAAAATGTTGAAGTATCTCCATATAACTCTGATTACGCTGAGGGATGCCTTAGTGTGATTGTACGCTAGGATAGAAATTATACCTTTTTTTATAAATATCATAGTTTATTGGAAAAAGTTATTATCATTTGATAATGAGAAAGGATAGTGTTTACTGCTTTTTGAAAATGGATTTAAGGTAAGAATGAAGTTGAAGAAGAATTTTACTGCTTGTTACATTGTAGTAGCAGTCCTCATCTTTTCCATTATTGTCAACTCTGGATTTCTGATTGTGAGGGCGTTCAGTGGTTCAGGTTCTGGTACAGTTGGGGACCCGTATGTCATCACGACTGTAGCTCAGCTGCAGGAGATGAAAGATGACTTGGATGCATATTATGTATTGGGTAATGATATTGATGCGTCTGCGACGTCAACATGGAATGGTGGCTTAGGATTTGACCCAATAGGGAATAGCACTACTGCGTTCACGGGGTACTTTGATGGTCAAGGCTACGTTATCAAAGACCTCTACATCAATCGACCTCTTGAAGGCTCTGTTGCTTTGTTTGGATATGTTACTTCTGGTGCCGAGATAAAAAATGTGGGACTTGTTGATGTTGATGTAACGGGTGCTATTTCGGTGGGTGGTCTTGTAGGAGTAACTTGGGATAGTACAATTAGTAATTGCTATTCTACTGGAAGCGTCAGTGGTAATGAATGGGTTGGTGGGTTTGCAGGATATACTGCGAAGGGGTCAATTAGCAAATGTTACTCTACAGGAAACGTCACTGGGGATGATGATAATGTGGGTGGGTTTGTAGGAAAAAATATTGATGCTGATATTAACGATTGTTACTCCACTGGAAGCGTCAGTGGTAATAATAATGTGGGTGGATTCTTGGGATACTGTACTCGTTTCATTATGGATTGTTATTCCACTGGAAACGTCAATGGCAATACGAATGTAGGGGGATTTGTAGGAGACAGTACTTCAACAAGTTTCAGATGCTACTGGGATACAGATACTTCTGGTATGACGACTTCTGATGGTGGAACAGGTAAGACGACTGCGGAGATGAAGCAGCAGGCGACATTCACTGACTGGGACTTCACCACTAAATGGTGCATTGGAGAGGACGTGACGTATCCACATCTCAGATTTATGCCTGAACTGGTGACTGCTTCTGCTACTGGTTCTGGTGACGTCTTCTTCGATGTGGAAGATCCTCATGCTTTAGCGGATTTGTCTACGGTAGCTGAGGGCACTTCTCCAGCTGCGGGGAAGCCTAACCTGAATTTCCCTCATGGCTTCTTCAGTTTTAAAATAATAGGATCAGCTCCCAGTCTAGTGGTCACAGTCACCATCACGTTCCCATTTAATATTCCAGCAGGAAGTAAATATTGGAAGTATCATGAGCCTGAAGGATGGATCAACGTCACCTCCCTAATAGGAAGCAATGATGGCGACAACGTGTTAACCATTACCATCGAAGATGGGGCATTAGGCGATGACGATGCTACAGCAAACGGAATCATCGTAGATCAGGGTGGTCCTGGAATACCAAATCAAGCTTCAGTAACCACGAACACAAGCACTGGCATCGCTACTTTGACGGTTGGTCAAGGCGGTATTGTAGAGTTTACTGCTTTGGGAGAGGGGGATCTTCCAACAGAAGCACAGGCTTCGATGCCCAACTATACTTTTCCTCATGGTTTTTTCAACTTCACAGTTACAAGCATTATTCCAGGAGGAACCGTTGATATCTCCTTCACTCTGCCGGATCCTGTTACTGCAGGCATGGAATATTGGAAGTGGGGACCAACACCAGGTAATCCTACTGACCACTGGTATCAGATTCCAATAATCATTAACCCGGTTGCGAACACGATCACGTTTTCCATCACAGACGGTGGAATAGGAGATGATGATTTAACTGTGAATGGTCAAATAGTGGATCAGGGTGGTCCTGTGAATCCTCTTGGAAGAGGAGCCGTAGGAGGAAACGTTTTCACTGTAGACAAGTTGGCGATAT
>JAUVYS010000051.1 GCA_030602965.1 Candidatus Bathyarchaeota archaeon
TTTGAGCCTACCTGTCCTCTAAACCCGGCAATAACTGGGAGACCTCCAGTCTTGATTGATTGATAATCGTGTCCAAGTGTCTTCTTCATAATCACCGAGGCATCATTTGAGGCTGAAGCTGATATTTCAACATCCCACATGCCAGGAGCAACATAATCCTGCAGAAACCTGTGAGCTAAATTTGCCCACCGGGCACTCTCTTTGATGAGTTCGATCTCTTCCTTGGATTTTAATAAACGCATTTTTTGGATAATCTTTCTCTCTTCAACGAATTTTGTTTTTGGCATCTTTTCAGTTATGGGTGGACCTCTGTAACCCCATCTGCCTGAGGCTCCTGCCAGGTTGTCAATGCCGATTGTTTTATCATGTAATCTCAGTTGTTTTAGAAACTCTGCAAAATGGTCAATTGGATGTTTTTCGCCGGGATAATCGAGGTAAGTCTCGATTTTTTTGATGAGTCGGGTTCTTTGAGGAATGTGATCAATTTCGAGTAGTGGCCCGATAAAGGTAACTTCGCCGTCAACTGGGACAATTAGAGCAGCTGGACGTTCAGTCACGATGTAATAGTAACCAGTTAGATAGAAAATACTCACGCCATTTGTTAAGTAAAGAGCATCTAACTTCTTTTTGACCAGTTCCTCTCTAACTGTCTCAAGTCTTCTATCATACTCTTTTCTACTAATACTCACCTTAGGCATCTTTCTCTTCCTACCTTTATTAGAATTGGATAATGAGGATGAAATAAAGAATATTTAAAATTAAAAAATTAAATAAAAAAGGGGGGTTGTGGGGGATATCTCCACTGTGTGCTGGGTTCAAACCCCTATTCTCGAACTATAAATAAAATAGGAATTGATTAAAACGAATTATTGATTCCTAAAATGAAATAAAAAAATCAAAAAAAAACAGGATAATAAAAGGAACTATCTAATATACAAAGAGATCAGTATCTTCTTCGTTTCTGATAGCAGTCTCTACAATAGACTGGGCGATCTCCTGATGGCTTGAAAGGAACTTCTGTTTCTTTTTTGCATTCAGCACAAGTTGCTGGATACATCTTCCTAGGAGCACCGTAATCACTCATCTGCTTACACCTCTTTACTAATTTTAACTATACAAAAAATACATAGAATGAAATTCTCTGATATAGTGTCTCAAAGTTTCAACTATATCCTTATTAAAACTATCCCTCTACGCATTCCAATACAACAAACAGATTCATAAAAAAGTGGTATAAATTCTGTCCCAGTGAGTGGTCTCCCCCCGAAGATTCGAAAGTTATTTGAAAGGAAAAGGTGGAAAGAAATTATGATTTCTTTAGGGTATCTAACTCAGGTTGAAGTAATCCATAAAGTATTATCATGTTTTTTACAGCCCATTTTTTTAACTCATCGGTCATTTTTCCTTCGTTCTTTTCCACATATAATCTTGCCAAAGCTTTACCCCAGTCCTCTTGAAAAATGACCTTTTCCCCAGTTTCTTTTTCAATTCTATCCTTTGATTTATCCATTTCCTTGAGAAGATTTTGATTAGCATCTCTGTTTCCTTTTTCGAAATGCAACCCCACTTCAAAACTACTTCTGGGACGTCCATGAAATCCCCATTCGAAGTGAACACTACCTATACCTGTGGGTATCTGATAGTATGCTTGAGGTCTTGGTTCTGGTAAAGAGATTAGAAGTTTATCTCCAATGAGACGGATTAATTCTTTATGGAATTTAACATATTCCGCCTGTGTACGTGTTAAGGTTTTTTCACTTCTTTCTTTCCTTTCTGATCTGATAATATACTCTTCTGCTTCTGGAATCGGAATTATTACAGATGAAACAATTCCTATTCTATTATCATCGATCATATATGGCGTTAACTTAATGCATGAAATATCGATTCCATATTTTCTCAACCACAGGACGGACGATGTCACTTCGGGTCTAAATTCTTTGGCTACAAGCATAATTCTTGGTTTATCATCAAATTCCTCAAAATCATCATTATCAATAAAGTCAAAAATCGTGTTTTTAGTTTCCTCGTCTGATTGTTTTTTATTGCTTTTATTGATGAATGTTCTTCTAAGGGATACAACATCGTCCATAGTCATCGTTGAACAATATGCAGCGTATTTTATGGCTTGGAGTTCCACATGTTTTCCACTATCATCTCTTTTCAATTCTGCAACTACCAATTTCCCCTTTTTATCCAGGGCTAGTAAATCAAGTCTTTCTTTTGTTTTATCAAATTGATCATATTCTGTAGTTATTATGAGTAACTCCTCGCCCAACATCTCAGGGAACTTGATCACCCATTTTTCAATGTCTTTCCTTTCAGTGATCTCGTGGGATCTAAAATCCGTTTCTTCTCTGGATGAAAAAGCCTTGTTTTTCTTATCATAAATAAATAACACGTATATTATCCTCCTCTACGCTTTCGTCTGATGGTATTGTAAACATGTCTTTTAAGTTCATTCACAGCATTAAAAATGAGGGATATTTTTCCTTCATATGGAAGAATTACGATGCGTCATATTAGACCGAGGCTTATGGCGAGGCTCGTTCAAGTTTTGGATAATCATCCCAAATGGAGCAAATGTGACTTGGACGAGAATAGCGTTCAACCTATTGCAAAGAATTTACGTACTCCAACTGAAGCTTTATGGAAAAAGGCGGGTGGAAAAAAACCCACCTTAATAGAAGCCATCATGGTGGCAATAATTTTCATAAATAAACATTCAGAAAAAGAAAAGCGGATTGATATTTCTAAAGGTGCGCTAGATAAATATCTTGTTAAAACTTCAGGAGGAACATGGAGGTATAAACCTAAAGAAAAAAGAAAAAGCGAACACAACTCAATTGTACAAAAAATAGCATTAATAGGGAAAATGGCAGGACTCAAGGTTTACGCTGATCTTGTTGGATGGAAGAAAAATATTGAGTTATCTGTTCCTAAAAATACATTAGACAGACTAGTGAACATTGATGTTCTTTGGTATAGTGAAAACGGTATAACGCATGAGTTTGAAATCGAGGATACAACTGGAATATCTAACGCAATAATAAGAGGATCCAACATTCCAGGAAAACAAGTTAAACGTTATATTGTAATTCCAAAAGAACGAGAGAAATATCTTCAAAAAAAGATTGGTGAACCTATTTTAAGAAAAGCTGTTAGTGAATATAAATGGCAAGTTATTTATTATGAGTCATTATCAGATTTCTTGGAAAAAAACAAACAAATATCAGTTAACAATTTTGAAAAACTAGGACAGTCAATACAATAAATAAAATCCATCGGTCTAAAACAAAAGTGATTTAAATTCTGTCCATGTGCGCTATAACACTGAAGCATTTCATGTAATAATCTCAATCTAATAAAAAAAGGGGTTTGTGGGGGGTATTCGGGTGATGTCTCCACTGGGGACGTCGTCCACGCTAGACGACCACTCTATCCTTAATGGAATAAGTGTAGGAAAATAAACAGAATTATTCTTTAAAACTATTTTTTAGGTTTAACTATTTAATTATTAAAGAGAATTTTATAATAAGAAGGAATATGCTTTGGATAGTAGTGATTTATTCTCTAATGTAAAACCCTCTTGGAGGCTTTTAAAAGAGTATATTAATTCCAATTTTTCTGAAGAAGAAATTAATCGATTAGTGAAAAATAAAGGAATAGTTACAGATCTTGAACAATTTTTCCTCAGAGATGCAATGGCGTTTTTAAGACTATCAATTCTCAATCTAATGGCTTACAAATACTTAATGTGCGGACATTATTTAGCTTGGGGTAAAGTAACACTTCATTTTTCTTTTTTTTATTCTATGAATTCGTTTTTAAGATTGAAAGGTTTTGCATTAATTCATATTACAAAGATTCCTCCATTTTGTGTTGAAAAAATAGATAAAGACTGCTTCAAATTTAAAAAATCAAAAAAATCTTCACATAGAACTTTATGGAATAAATTCTTTGAATACAAGCATGAAAAAGGAGAAATAAGGTTTCCAATAACAGATGCGATGCTTTCAGAGAGATATATGTGGAATTACGATTTACTTTTTCCTTCACAGAGTATGAATGAAGGTGCTATAAAGGATGCAGATACTTATTGTCAGAATAATTTTCTTGATCCGAATTATGGAAAATTTGAAGATCCCGATGCATCCGAATACCATTGGGACTTAATGAATGCTATTGGTTATGAAGAAAAATTGGCAGGGGATTTAATAAAAGAGTGTATAACTATGTTAGGAAAAAAGGCACAAAAATCAAAGTATAAGACGGATTATGTTGCCTATTTTCAGGGAATGTTAGAAGGAATAAAATCTTTTAAGACTAAACAAGATATGAAAAAAGAAATTGAAAAATGGATACAAGAAACTCTCAATGATTTATAATTTCACTGTATAAAAAGAGTGGGTATAATAACCACATAGCACTGTATGGTAGTCGGGGGGATACCACTCAATACCACAGAATTTATACCACTTTTTATTTGATATTTACTTTTTCGATCGATCGACTGATTCAAGAGCCTCTTTTGCCAATCTATATGCGAGCCTCAATTCACCCCCACTCAATCTGAGAAACGGGTTATCTCTTTTGGCCGCAAATTCGGACCCTCTTACAATAATATCCTCTTCTACACCTAAATCACGTAGGGCTTTAGCGGCTTTCTCGCCAATGGGCTTCTCCATTAATGCCATGATGAGGGGTTCGACAGCTCTTTTGTTGTTTATCTTGCCCAAGGCTTCTGCAGCCGCGCGCCTCGCAGAGGCGCTACCAGGCTCTGTTAGAACTCTTATTAAAGGGTTAACAGCTTCAGATGATTTGAATTTACCCAAAGCCTCTATAACATCGATGTATATATGAGGAAATTTTCTGATCATAAGGTTGAGGCATTCCACCAATGCTTTAACTGCTCGTCTATCACCCAAATTCGCTAGGGAAATAGTTGCTGCCTTGCGTACGTAAAAACCATCGTCTTTGAGAGCTTGGAGAAGGTACTCTGTACCCCTCTCTTGACCAATTTTTGCTAACGCCTCAGCGGCCGCAATTCTCGTGAACGTATATTCATCCACCAGCTTCTTGAAGGCGGAAAAACCCGATCGATCGGCTGAGTGAAATGTCTTCTCCACGATATTCTTCCACCCAAGCACGCGTATAAGAGAGACAACCGCCCTTTCATCACCAATTTCTCCGAGGGCAGAGGTAGCTGCCCTAGAAAGTGGTGAAATCGCGCTCATGACTCCTCTCTTAGGGTCTTCTCTAAGAACCTTTATCAACCCATCAACGTCTCTTTTCTCCTTCAGATCACCAATGTTAAAGGGCTCTTCTTTTTCCTTTTTCTCACCAAAAAACTTGTCGAATATTCCCATTTTCTCCCCTCTGGATTATAATTTTCCCACTTTAAAAAAACATAATTCTGATTTTTCTCGCACGCACGAGCCTTTTCTACTTAATTTTCTACATCGAAAAAGAAGCTGATTAATGCATGTTCATCCGTGAAGCGCGGCTTTCAGGGTTGAATTGCATTTTGGGCATTGAAACGTGACGCCTGAAAACGAAGCGCATCTGGCGCAGTACAGTTTTCCGCATGTAGGGCATCTTCCAGCGTAACTACTGCTTCCAGGTTTGACCATACCAGAGACCATACCAAAGCCACCATAAAGCATCTCCATCTTTCCTGGATCCCATCTCACACCGCACTTTGCGCACGCGTAAGAAAATCCAGTCTCTTCCTTCTTCTTTCTGAATATGTCAAATATACCCAATATCACTCCTTCCTCTATTCACTCTCATTATATTTTTTATCAAAACGCATTTAAAACTTGTTCAAATAGAAAAGCGGAAAATAGTATAAATTCTGTCTCAGCGTAGAGTCACTCTGAGGGTTCCCTCAGTCCCTATAAGAGATAATAACTTCAAAACCTTAATACAATCCTTTGAGAAAAACCGGATATCTGTTAGAAAATTGTATACTCAATAATTTAATTATAAAAGACAGATTCATTTTTAGATACGCAGCATATCGAGGAGGATATTAAATGAAACAGATTGGTATCCTAGCATATGGATCATTGATAAACAATCCAGGAAAAGAAATTGAAGCGATAATCATTAAACGAATAAAAGATATTAAAACACCTTTTAAGGTTGAGTTTGCTCGATCCAGTCGAAATCGTGATAATGCTCCCACATTAGTTCCTGTTGAAAAAGGTGGATCGAATGTCAAAGCTCAAATATTTGTTGTGAAGGAAGGTGTATCTAAAGAAGAAGTAATGAACATACTTTGGCGTCGAGAGACTCATCAAGTAGATAGGAAAAGAACGTATAAACGACCTGTGCAACCTAATAGAAATACTGTATTAATAGAGCAATTAACTAATTTTGAGAATATAGATACTGTTTTGTATACTAAAATTGGCTCAAATATTGATCCTCTGACACCTAAACATCTTGCAAGATTGGCTATTGATAGTGCTTTATCAAAAGCTGGAAAAAATGGACTGGATGGAATAAGATATTTATTTAATGCGAAACAAAACGGAACTGCAACGCCTCTTATGCCAAAATATGAACAAGCAATCCTTAAAGAATTAGGTGAGAACCGTCTTGAAGATGCGTTCTATGTTCTCCATATTAAAAGATTGAAAAATGAAGGAAAAATACCTAAAGAAACTGAAATTTTGACGCGTCCACCAAAAACAGAAGATGATGGAAAAGAAGTAGTATTTCGAGTTACAATTGGCAAAACGTATGTTAAATTGTCACCGCCAATAGCATTATTTAGTGAATATGAAGGCGAAAAATATCCAGGTTCGTTTACCACAATATTTCTTGATCACGAAGTAATTATTGATAACAGTTATTTATACGTGAGCTTTGGAAAAAATACAAAACAGGAAGATGTATTAGATTACTTTAACAATCTTATGGCTCTACTAAATATTGTTTATATTCCTTTAGACTTTATAACTCCTTCAGACATCCTCGTTAGAGCTAAGGGTTTAGAATCAAATATAGAACTGATTTCTTCTTCAAAAGCTCATAGCAGAGGATATGGAATACAACCAGTTGAGATTTCATTAATAGATTTTGGAGAAATCGTTGTATCTCTAATCTATTTATGGGAAAAAATAAAGAAATCCAAATACTTCAAGAACGATAATTTTTACATATTATTAGGTTACGCCAATTATTATTTATTCCATCAAAATTATTTTCTATCCTTTTTACACGCATGGATATTCCTTGAATCCAGTATAAACATCCTTTGGCGTGAATTGATTCTCAACTCATTTAACATAAAAGGTTCAAGTAAAAAAGGAACTCCTCTGGAAGATGAGAGAAATTGGACTGCTCAGATAAAAATAGATGAATTATTCCTCAATAAAATAATAAGCAAAAATCTCAGAGATGATCTTCAATCTTTAAGGAAAAAAAGAAACTATGTATTTCATAGAGATAAAAAAGTAGAAAAAAGAAACGTTACTAAGAAGGATTCATTAAAAGCTACTACAACAGGACTCAAGTTATTTTATTTATTATTAGATGCGCAAGAAAAAGAGGATATAATAGCTTTCCTTAATATAAGAACAAAAATGTGGAATACGATCAACCGGGGTCCATTACTCAGAACAAAAATAAAAAGGAAAAAAGATTAATTTCTAAACGTAGTCACTCTGAGGGTTCCCTCAGCGTAATCACAAATAAACTTGAGAAGAACGCATTAAAATATCCATTTGACAGTATAATAAAAAAGGACACCTAAAAAACGTTAATCTATTGATTGATTGATCGATTTTTTGCGACAGAAAAATGGTCATTTGGAATAACTGATGAAGAATTGGATGTTTTTATATAATAATTGCAAAAGAGAATATTATTTGTTTGAGAGGGAGGTGAAATGATGCCTATGCTATATCTCAAATGTAAAACTTGTCAAACAGAGTTTCCTTCAGGAATGGAATTTGATAAGAAAGCTTTTGAAACAAGTAAGATAACAGGTAATTATCATATCTGTCCTGATGGTCATTCAAATCAATACGAAAAAGAAGATTATTTCTTCAAAGAATAATTTACTGAATCTCGATCGATTGGTCAGCGATAGTCCTCAAACTTATCTCTGAAACAATAAAAAAGTGGTATAAATTCTGTCCCAGCGCAGTGTTACACTGAGATATTTC
>JAUVYS010000169.1 GCA_030602965.1 Candidatus Bathyarchaeota archaeon
TTTTTTTATCAACATTAAAATCCCTCAATTCTTGAAAAATATTTGATGCAATTGAAAAAGGTATGATCATCATTAAAAATGATATAAAGAATAAATCGAGGAGACGAAACGCTAAATATGTTATTGAAAATTGTAAAACCCCCACCCCAATGACATGAGAAATAAGATCTACGATTGGTATGGATTTAAGTCTTATAGGTCTCCAAGAATATAAAAACCCCACTAAACTTAGAATGGAACCAATTAGAAAGACCAAATAACTTATAGCCAGAAGTAAGGATAAACCTATAAAAAAAAGTGAAAAAGCGATTAAGTACCCTTGTTTTTTGGTTAGCTCACCATTGGCAAAGGGGTTTCTTTTTCTTTTTTCTAAATCATGACAATCATCATCAGCATCTTCCACATCATTTATGGTAAAACCGGAGAATGTGAGAAACACATTAGCGAAGAAAACAATGATCGTCTTGAATGAGAAAAAGTTTTGTGGTGAAATTATGAATGTTAGGGGGAATATTAAGATTAGTTTGGGTAGAAGCTTTCTTATTCTCGTTAATCTTGGCAAGATATTTATATCGAACATATATCTCCTTATAACAATTTCTAAATTTTTACGTAAATATGCATGCATCGCAGCAAGAAAATCCAAAGTTAGACAATGATAAGAACTGAATCTTCCTTCCTTTTTGATGAGAAACTGTTCATTGAATACAAATATCAAACAAGATGAAGTAAAAACTCAACACCAATAACTCTATTTCTTAACTATACTGGGTCATAGAATGAAGAAGTTACAGTTTGTTAAAATCAAATGTCAATACCTACATACTTTGATAAAGTAAGTTTCTTTGGATCTATTTTACCTTCTTTGATTACTTCTCCTATCATATCACATCAACATTTTTGTTACACCGTGTAACAAATTTTAGAAAATCAATCCTTTGTCAAAGTATCCTGACAAAGGGAAAATGCCATTGCATGCATAAAAATAATAAACTTAGGAGTCAGCTTTGGGCTTATGAAAGAAGATAGTTTCAGTGTTTTTGCTGAATACTATGACTTGTTTTACTTGGAAAGAAAGGATTATGAAAAGGAAGCAAAGATTGTAAAGGGTATCATCAAAAAGCTGGAGAGAAAAAAATCAAGAACCTTGCTTGATGCTGGTTGTGGAACTGGAGAGCATCTGAAGTATCTTTCTTTGGATTTTCATTGCACAGGATTGGATATAAACAAAAGGATGATTGAAATGGCTAAAAGCAAAGTTCTAGGAGCAAAATTCAAAGTAGCTAACATGATAGATTTTAAACTAAGAAGTAGGTTTGATGCAATTGTCTGCCTATTTAGCTCTATAGGGTATGTTCAAAGATTCAGTAATCTAGTAAAGACACTTGAAAACTTCCATGGACATTTGGATGACACTGGGCTTGTTATAGTAGAACCATGGATTTTCAGAAAAGACTTCAAAAAAGGGCACATATCACTTGGCACATATGAAGACGAAGAGTTGAAATTCGTCAGAATGGCATACAGTAGAATTTTAAAATCAATGTGGCTAATCTACATGCATTATCTTATTGGTAAAAGGGGAGAGATTAAACACTCTAGTGAAATTCATAAGATGTTAGCTTTGGATTATGAAGACTATGTCAAAGCATTTGAATTATCTGGATTCAAAGACACAACGTACTTGACAGAAAATCTGTGGGATGGTTGTAGAGGCTTATTCATAGCTAGAAAATGATATCATGAGAAGAACGTCTGTATGTAAACTTATCACACGAGAGCGATGATAATCCACATTCATTACCACCAAATATGATGACAATGGATGTAGTATCCAATTCCATGCATGCATGAAGCGAACACTAAATATCCAACTCTTCTTTCTTTTCTAACTACGCTAGATTATACTCATACATACAAGGTTCTGAAAATCTTCTAGAAGAATCTTTCACAAACCTCATTAGGCATCAATCGTCTTTGTCTAAGTTGCCAATCTCTAAGAGAGAAAGGAGAGGCATATACATCCTAGGAGGGAGCTATTTCCCCTCACATACTTAGCTCCCTCCTACGGTCTGTTATTTTTCTTCCTTACCATTCTAAGCCCAAGTCCCCTTTTCTCAATTTAGGAAATATAGTTCAGATATTCCCTCTAAATGAACTATTTTGCTTGGGTAACGAACAAAACAGAACTATTTAGTTCGTTACTACAGTTTTTAATATAGTAGAACAGAATATAAGAGATAAAAAACGGTTAGATACTATGTTTCTCTTCTTCTCTCTCGATCTAAGGTTTTTTCTGACACAAAAAAGGGGAATTAGGAGAGAGTTGTCTGTTTCAGCTCTTCTAAGGCTTTGAATACCCCCTGTCTTAGTTCTTTGATAGAAGGAGACCAGTATACATACACAAGTTCTGTGTTTTCAGGTTCATAAGAGATGTTGTTTCACCTTTGTTACCCTGTGTAACACTACTCTCTCACCCCAAACAATGTCAAAACTCTCAGAGAGAGAATGTTAAAATCCTATACATCATTATGTCCAAAAATACCATACAGAACAAAATTAACCCTTAAACCTCTCTAACCCCTAAAAATTACATCAAAGTGATACAAGAATGTGTCTATTTTGACCAACCTTTAGTAAGAGTGTGTTTTATTTCCAAGAGATTCAAAACTTTTCCAACTACGAAATCCACAAGATCGTCTATGCCCTTAGGTTCGTGATAGTATGCGGGCATTGCTGGAACAATTGTGACGTTTTCCTCCGCGAGTTCTAGCATGTTGCGTAAATGAATAGCACTCAAAGGGGTTTCACGAGGGACGATGATCAGTTTTCGTTTTTCTTTTAACGTAACATCTGCGGCTCTTAAAATGATGTTGTCGGAGTATCCATGAGCTATTCCTGCCAGTGTTTTCATGCTACAAGGAATGATAACCATTCCATCCGTTTTGAATGATCCGCTCACGATTGGAGCGGTCCAATCATCCATGTCATAAACGTGGTTAGCTA
>JAUVYS010000090.1 GCA_030602965.1 Candidatus Bathyarchaeota archaeon
GAAATATAAGGGATTACTATGTACTAAGAAAACTTCCCTGTTGAATGTCACCTCTTTTAATAAATCTATCGTATACCAAAAGATAAAAGAAGATATTTGGGATGCATGTGATAATTGGATACGACATGTGTGCGATGACAACAGCCATATTATCGTTGGATTTCATGTTATAAGCATTTTGGGAAGATTATGGAGTTTGCTGTTGTGCCACAAAATAAAGATATACCGTCCAGATGTTCTTACAATTTTAGGTGGACCTAATCTCTGTGATTATCAAAGAATACTCACTCAGTTCTCAGAAGTTGATGCAATTGTACTTGGTGAAGGGGAGCTTACAATTAAGCAGATCAGTAATAGATATCGGGGAAGCAAAGTATCTCTTCAAGGAATACCAGGCATTGCAACCTATCTTCCTGAACATTCCAAAGTGATAGTAAAAGGGTCTCAAGTACTTATTCCTAACCTTGATCAGCTGCCCTTTCCAGATTATTCCTCTATTCCTATAGAAGAGTATCCACAACAACGGTTCAATCAATCACTCATGCCTATGGTCGCCTCAAGGGGTTGTGTTTCTAAATGTGTGTTCTGTAGTGAATGGACAAGTTGGAGAGGGGTGTATCGTTCACGTAGTTGTTGTAATATAATAAGAGAAATTTGCCATTTGAAGAATCAATACCATGTGAAATATTTGCGATTTAATGACAGTCTTATTAATGCAGACATAAGGTCTTTGAATAACTTTTGCGAGCAATTAATTGATAAAGGAGTTCGAATAAGATGGTTAGCTAACGCTCGCATCAGACCTGAAATGACACCAGAACTACTTCGAAAGATGAAAAAAGCAGGATGTTCAGAACTATGGTATGGTGTTGAATCTGGCTCCCCAAGGATTGTCGAAAAAATGAACAAAAAGATTGATCTCAGTGTAGCCAATAAAGTTATCCGAGATACTTTCAACAGCGGGATTAGAGTACTGGTTTTTTTGATAGTCGGTTTCCCAAGTGAGAGTCAGGAGGATTTCAAATTGACAATGAATTGGGTCTCACAGAATGCCGCAATGATTGATTGCTTACATATATCTCAGTTTGAATTATCAACTGTATCACCAATTTTTCTGAATCCAGATATTTATGGTATATCAGTAACCAAACACGATCTTGATGTTGTTGATTACTATGATTACCAACCGAACACAACTGGAGAAAAAGATAAAATACTGATGAGTATCTGGAAAAACCAACGAGCATTTCATCCACGCTTGCCTACTATTCCATTAATAATTCCGTTTGTGTAAAGTAAAATGTAATAGATAAGACTATTCCTTGTTCAAAAAAAGATACACTATAACGTTTTCACTTGAATGATGAACCGTTGTTATAGTGGGTATGTATGAGAAGGTGATAAATTTTTCGGTTATTTTTGTAACTATAGTATTAACAAAGGTTATATTTTCTCATCAACGACAAGTTTTTTGTCTTGAAACGGCTTGTCTGCTGTTATAACATCTTATAAATAAATGGATTATATAAAATCCGGCCAACTTGAGTAACTTATTTAAGGAAGAAATCAATGAATAAAACACTTGACATTCGTTGTTTGTAGATACTATATTTGTCAGGCCTCGTTAATATATGGATTATTTGATTATTTCTTAAAAGGGAGAAGCTAATGACTGCTGAGGAACAATTTGTAATCGTCACTCAAGAAGACAAGAAAGTTCTTTTGGGAAACATAAGTGATTATGTTTCAATGAGTCCTGATTGTGCTGCCTTTTGTTCTTGCGCTTGTTCTTGTGGTTTCTGTATAGGCTCCAGCGACATTGAAGGCCTCGACACAGACTGAAATAAAGCTTTGTGTATTGTTGAAGTGAAGTTAGCTACGCAAAAAGAGGGGGAAGGGGATTATGTTTGTAGCTAATTGAGGGAGTTGTTATGCAAAGACATAGGTTGTCTAAATTTGTTTTTACACACACTTGGGATAATGTAGTTGCTTTGTACCATTCCTTGACGACCAAAGTTGTCTACTTGAAAAAAGGACCACAAAATCTGATTCAATTCTTCTCTAAGCCAAATTCTATAGAAAAATTTCTTCGACAGAATATTCATTGCTATAATATTGATAAGCAAATACATGAATTAGTAAGCAAAAAAATACTCATTCCCGAAGACTTCGATGAATTGTCCATCTACAAAAAATTTCTGCAAAGTAGATCGGTAGTCGATATATGGTTGATGTATTTGATCTTGACGGATCAATGTAATTTAATGTGTGGATATTGTTTTATTGAAAACTCAGCTAATCTGAAGTGTGACTCTCATAAAATGAGTTACAAGACGATTAATAAAGCAGTTGATCTGTTCTATTCGCTCAATGGCTTTGCTCCATCAAGCAAAGTCATCTTTTATGGGGGTGAGCCAATGATAAATTCAGAAAAGTTGCTATACGCATTTGATTACATCCGAAAGAAAGATAAAAAAAGAAATGTGAATATCCAACTTATAACCAATGCTACTCTTGTAAGTGATAAGATAGCTAGCGGTATTGTAAAGTCAGACGTCAATGTTTCTGTGTCAATCGACGGTTCTCCAGATATACATAATCAAGCTCGAGTATTTACTGCAAATCGTTCACCTTCATTTGGCAAGGTATTAGATGGATGCCTGACCCTTAAAAAAGCTGGTTTGAATAAGATTACATTATCCATAACTATAGGAAAACATAATGTTGATAGACTATGTAAAGAGGTAGATTGGCTAATTAACAATATTGGATTGAAAGTGGAAGCGGTTGGTTTCAACATTCTAATTGATCTGCCTGATAAATGTAATCCTTTTGCAGTAGATATTAGGTATGCAACAGAAAAAATAATAGAAGCATTTGACTTGTTGAGGTCGCGAGGCATCTACGAAGACAGGATGATGCGAAAATTACGACCATTTGTTGAGGGTAAATTCCATTCAAAGGATTGTGGGGCAGTAGGTAATCAGATTGTGGTTGCTCCTGATGGTAGAGTAGGGCCGTGCCAAGGTTTTTTGGCTCTGGGTGAATATTTTCCGTGCACAGTTAATACCTCGGTCGAACAAATAAAGAACAATCCAGTATTTCGAGAATGGGCTAATAGAATGCCAGTAAATATATCAACATGCCTTGAGTGTCCCGCAATTGCTATTTGTGGAGGTGGTTGCCCTTACCACGCTTATCTAACCAAGGGATCGATATGGGAAATGGATGAACGAATGTGTGAACATAATAAGTTATTTGTAGATTGGGCTATTCGTGACTTATATAAAGGCATGTCCGCTGCGTCTTCTGAAAGTCCTCAATCATGCTTTCGCTAGTTCGTACAAAGGCATTTAAAAGTAATAATTGGCCTCATTCTGAGGGGCCTATATTTTTAGAACTACACCCAACTAACAAGTGTAACTCAAATTGCCTGTTTTGCAACCAGACCATACATCAACGAAAAGGAGAACTAATCGAATTCAACCAGTTGTTAGAGTTCCTTAAAGAACTAGTTGCGAAAGGTCTTAAGGTTGTTCGTATTTCAGGCGGTGGAGAGCCAACTACTTATCCACACCTATTTGAATTGCTAGAATTCCTGAGAGTTAACAACATAGTGGTCAGTGTTTTTTCTACAAATGGAATTCTATTTAAAGAAGGATTGACACAAAAGCTTAGAGATGTATCTATTCAAATTATTCATTTTTCCCTGCAAGCTCCAACCCCTGCGAGTTGGAGCAAAATAACAGGATTGCCTTCTAGATTGTTTAAAAACATCCTTGCTCAAATAAAATCAATCAGGGGGTTGACCAGTATTCCTATAGTAATCAGCTTCGTTGTACACGAATTGACCTACAATGAAATAAAAAAAGCTGTCCTTCTGTGCCAAAATCTTTCGGTCTGGTGCAGCATCCATGATTTGAACAACTACTCATACACGCCCTCTTTTTTAGATAAAATTGGTAAAACAAGGGAAATGCTAAAAGGACTAAGGATAAAATATGATAAAGTTTCATATGGCTTCTACAACATAGAATCTTTAAAGATGCTTTCTGTTTGAAGTAAGAAATGGCTTCTAAGAGCTAAGACAAAGGTAATTCCTGATAGAGAGATTTGTCTTGCCCCGTGGTACTCAGCCCTCATTAGGACTAACGGGGATCTGTATGTGTGTTGCGCTTTAGATAATGATGAGCATTGTCTGGGTAATATCTTTAAAACAAGTTTTTTTAATATCTGGAATGGACCCAAAGCAAGGGAAATGAGGGAAAATGCAGCAGAGCTTTTCTTGAGTGATAATAAACCTAGATTTAGGGGCAAATATAAATATTTCTCGAAGCAATGTCTTAGTTATTGTCCGCTACAAGGTAAACTGTTCTCCAATCCTGGCATAGGTTCCGAAATAAGAAAAAAGCACAAAAAACTGATATGAGAAGCATAAGTTTTTTAACTATATCTGGAGTAAAATAAATGACTTATCTTTCCCAAACAGTTGACAGACCTTGGAAATACAGAAGACTCTTGTTATCTTAACAATAATCCAGGGAACCTATATAATCATTCGTAGTTATCTATAAGAGATGAGTTGCATCGTTATCTTTGTAAAAGCATAGTATCATGGAATAATGTCCTTAGTTTTTTCTGCCAGATTAATTGCTTTTTTTAGAAAATCGGCAAAATTCCTTCTGTAAATCCATAATTTTTCCATCTGACTCATAAATTTGGGATTCCTCTTAATAAAGCCAATGTCTTCATATCTAAGAGAGGTATTAAGCAAATTGTAAATCGGTGATTTGAAAATTATTAAATGGTCAATCCCTTCCATTAAAGGAAATGCCATACCTTTAGGGTTATTTAATATAGGATCATTTGAATTAGCGAGAATATCCCGATATAATAAATGAGTAATTTCATGGGGTATTACATAATTTAAATGATCTTGAGAAAGAGTTGGGCTAACAAAAACTCTTTTGCCAGAACTAACATCTGCAAAACCTAAAATAGTTGGAGAGAAATAACAATCTTTATTTAAAGAAGGTTTATAGCCTGTTAAATTTTGAAATAATCTAGAATATTCTTTTTCAATTTTACTCCATTCTATCTCAGTGTCACATCGTTTTTTATTCATTTCTCTCTTCTGCTCTTTATGTATTAATGTTATCTCCTTTGCTAAAACCCTTCCAGATATGCTTCTAATTCTTTTTCTATAAGATTCAGCAATAATCCTCTCTCCAAGCAATTGAACAACTCTTGGAATGATCTTTGCTTCTTCAAGGGGGCTTGTTTTAAAATTAACTTTTGTTTTTGTCATTTAATTCTGAATTAGAAAACCTTACTTAAATAATTATCGGTGTATTGGACTCATGACGGTTCATGGGAGACATACGGAAAGCTTGGATACTTAAGATTGAGGAATATTAAACAATACCTTCTCATTTTTCTTTTATTTGAAGGGTAGGTTTTCGATATTTTTCAG
>JAUVYS010000001.1 GCA_030602965.1 Candidatus Bathyarchaeota archaeon
GACGGATCTAGGTGGGAACTAGGGGTTCCCTGACCACAAATCCCCTCCATGGTGGACCGAAGACAAGGTGAGGCTTCTAGGCTCATTGTGTCTCTCAATCCATCTGGCGTTGAGTACTCGTCCCTTGGGGTTGACGGTTTAGGTATGGCCTTCGTAGGAATGTCGTATCCGTATTCGTCGGGTGAACTTGGCTAGGCTCGGGAGAGAGCAACCTAATCTCGAACGTTTAACGCTCAAGGGGTTGCGGGTATGAGCACAGGGATCGAGCAGCGCAATGAAAACCGGATGTCGATCCTCGATGATCCGTCGCCACTTAATTATTATTCAGTAAATTAAGCTCCATCAATATCTGGCAAGCTTTACATGTTTCTCTAGCCGTTGGCTCACTACAGATATCGCATTCTTGAAAATCGACTTTTTCAGTGAATTTTTCGATTGAACTCTGAATTCTCTGGAAAGACTTGTAAACAGTGAATTTAGTACCAGAATGCATTATTTCTAGTCTATTAATGAAGGTCCTAACTTCGTTTCTACTTGAAGATCTAGCATAAGGACAAGCTGCCACTTGAAATCTAATATTCTTAAGGAAAGCATAGAACGCTACTTCTTTCTCAGGGACTCCACAAAACGGCTTAACTCGCTTAACGAACTTTTTACACAAAAAAGTTGATTCTGTCCTAAAGATGCGTGCCACATCTCCTCGAAGCACATTTAAGAATATAGTCTGTATCTCGTCATCTAAAGTATGCGCTGTTACTAGCTTATCTACTCCTGCATTTCTCGCTGTAACATTCAAGATCTTTCTCCGTAACACACCACAATACGTACAAGCTGTGAGACCATGCTTTTTCTCTGCAACTTCAACTATCTCATCCATACCATAGCCATAAAACTCTTTGAAAGATGTAATCATGTGTCTGAGGTTTAGAATTTTACATGTATCTGAAGCAATGTCAACTGCTTCATCTCTGTATCCAGCAATTCCCTCATCTACCGTGATTGCTAGAAGTTTTGACTTTGGAAACCTTGCTTCGATCTTATGTAGTATATGAAGGAGTGAAACACTGTCTTTTCCGCCTGATAGTGCAACTGCGATTGTGTCTGAAGGAGTGAACATATTGTACTTTGAAACAGCTTTTTGCACTCTTTCCTCAGTGGATTTTACGAAGCATTGTCCACAGAGTTTTTTACCAGAATATCTTTGGAAGAAGACAGCTACATCATCGCAAGTTGAACATTTAATCATGGTCTTATACCACCTAGATCGGGGTGTGACCATATCTCATGAAGGTTAATCCCACGTTTGAAACCAATAACATCAAAGAAGTCAGACTCAAAAGGATTCGCGCCGTTTTTGCTGCTCTCTTGGAATGTTTCTCAACAATTGCCCAAACATAGGCGTCGCCGTCCAAAGGGTAGAGTGGTAACATATTGAATATAGAGACGTTAATAAGCACAAGCAAGATCCATTCGAAGAAAAGTCTAGTATGATAGCCTAAGAAAGCTCCTCCTCCAAAACGTAAAGGATAATAGTTGACCCATTGTACACCAAGGCTTCCCATACTACTATTATGAACACTTGGTTCTGCAACCACAACTAAAATACCCCGAGAACTATTAAATTTGATCGTATCTCCTGGTTGACGGCTTCTTAATAACCAGCTAATTTCGTAAACATCGTTAATTGTTGTGTCATTTATCGCATATACGATGTCCCATTGTTTTAAACCAGCCTCATAGGCTGGTCCATCGGTACGTACACCTTGTATCACGACTCCTGAAGAAGAAAGAATAAGACCGTTCATCAAAAGTATGACAAGAAAGCCTACAATGAGGTTAATGAACGATCCTGATGAGACAACTCTCAATTTTGCAGATGTACTTAATTTCTGAAATTGTTCTTCATCTGGCTCAACAAATCCTCCAATTGTAACTAAAGCTAAAATAATCCCTGCTGATTTTATCTTGATTTTCTCTCCACATGCTGCAATTCCATGAGCAAATTCATGGGTTATTAATGTAAGAGCAATAGCAGTCATTAGGTAAGGAACCCATGTTAAACTAATCGTAACTCCTGGTAAAAGAAGAAAAACTGGTTGAGCTGTTTGAGGCATTGATAAGAACCTGTAAAGATTACTCGCAAGAGAATAGACTGCAAAGATTATCTGTCCAAAAGCCACTAAGATGCCAAAATTCCACACTCCTCTCAAGAAGGAAGGATGACGTCCAGCCGTTCTTTGAAGAAAGTTATTTAAACGCTGAGTTCTACGCATTACATAAAGTGGCCCTACTTCCAAACCATATTTCTTTAAAGGCCACCGTTTATCCGCCAAGTATAGCAATAACCAGAATACAGCAGCACCCGTAATTATTTCTAAAGGACCTAAATCCACCTTAAATTCAACTCATACTTTCTAACAACTGAAGAAATGCTTTGCTTTATATTTTCTGTCTCAAAAATACTCTTTTAACATAAGATAGGTCTAAAAAAACACTTAGTTAAGACAGGTCTTAATAAGACAATTATACAAAAAATATGGTGATATTATTGATAAACACAATTGGTATTGTTACACGTCTTGATCTTAAAGAGGTGTTCTCTCTAGTTAAGAGTGTAGAAGCTCATCTTCAAGAGAGGGGAATTAAAATTATATTGGAATCTACTTTAGCCAAACTTGGAAAATTATCATCACCAGCAACCCATTTAAACAAATTGAAAGCCGACATCATGGTCAGTATTGGTGGTGATGGCACTCTGCTTAAGACTTGTCTTTATATTCCAAGACCTGAAACTCCGATCTTAGCAGTGAATATGGGAAGAAGAGGATTCTTGACTGAGGTTGACCCTCAGGAAGTACTGCCAGCAATCGATAGATGTATAAAAGGTGACTACATCTTAGAGAGATACATTAAGCTTTCATCAGTTGCTGGTAGAAAAAGATTACCTGACGCTCTTAATGAACTTTTAATCGCCTCAATATCTCCATCGAAAGTTATAGGTCTCAGGATCAGCAAAGATGGGCTACCAGTTACTGAATGTTATTGCGATGGACTTATTATTGCCACTCCAACCGGTTCAACGGCACATTCCCTATCGGCTGGAGGCTCTGTTTTAGATCCAAAGCTAGAAGCATTCATCTTGACCCCTATTTGCCCCGTTGTGCCTACTCCACCAATTGTATTTTCTTCTATGAACAAAATTCAGATACAGCTTATAAAAATTAAAAATAAAGCAAGAGTTTCAATTGATGGACAATACCAAACATCAATTTCTAGAAGCAAAACAATTGCTATCAATAAATCTAAACACTATGCAAGTATAATCCGTTTTAGTAAAAATTTTTATAACCGTTTAAGACGCCGCTTTCCCTTAGCCATTACTGAGTAATAATGATTTTAAAAAAGCTAGGATAATCGTTCTCGACACGACGGCTCTCGTTATGGGATACAATCCATTATCTGTAGATAAGGATCATTATACTGTTCCAGGTATTCTGAAAGAACTCGTTCCTGAGACTTTAACATGGTTCCGTTTTAATACCGCCTTAAAAACTGGGAAAATACAGCTTAAAACTCCGACAGCAAAATTTTTGAAAATTATTGCTGAGTGTTCTAATGTAACTGGAGACTCAAGTGTCTTGTCAAATGTTGACAAACAGATTCTTGCTCTTGCACTGGAATTAAAGATGCAAGGCGCCCCGCCATTAATTGTGTCAAATGATTATGCTGTACAGATACAGCTAATCAGCTTGGTCTAGAATACACATCTCTTTCAACCTTTGGAATACGCTATCGTTTTAAGTGGATTCTATATTGCCCTGCTTGCTTCAGAAGGTATCGATTGAAGTTAGCTGGGGAGAAGTGTAGAGTGTGTGGTACACCACTTAGAAGACGAGTGTTAAAAAAGATTTCAATAAGTAAGAACCGTTTCAAATCGTTTGTAGTTTAGCTATAAAGAACCCCGGACAGTCATGTAAATCAGGATAAAAACATTGCGTAAACTCAGTATCAGGAAGAAAAGGTGAATTTTCCCGTGAACCAAAAATAATAAGCTTGGTCTATCAATTCTAACCCTTGCTCTTTAATCATATTATCTATAACTGCTTTGTTTTCTCCCACTGTCATAGTACAAGTGCTATAAACAATTATGCCTTTAGGTTTAACAATCTTAGAAGCTGCTCTTAAAAACTGTCTCTGATAGGTAGCTAAAGCATTTACCTCTTCGTTTGTTGTGTAGTCAAAGAGTTTAGGTCGAACTACAACTGATGAACATGGAGGATCTACACTTACTCGGTCGGCCCTAATATCAGGGAAAGCCACATCCAGATATCTCGCATCATAAGAGATGAATTTAACATTTTCAACATCTAATCAGGTTATTGTTTCACGCAGTCTTTTCACTTTCTCAGCATTCCAATCAACCGCTATAATTTTACCCTTGTTCTCCATTAATTGAGCAATATGTCCTGTTTTTCCTCCAGAAGTAGCACATAGATCCACAACAATCTCACCTGGTTGAGGATCTAAAACCAAACCTGTAACGATCGAAGGAAAAGATTGATTATAAATATAGCTATCTTTGAACTCTGGAGTTTCTCTAAAACTCGGAACGTGATATATGGGGTGTGTAACTCTAACTGCTAATCCATGTCTATATGTCAGAATTTCTGTCTCATCCATCTCTACAGTTCCAACGGCAACCGCTTGATCATATTTGTCAACCACCGTTACCAAGGCGCCTTTTCTCAGTCCTGTGCATTTAACAATTCCTGAAGCTTAGAGATGTGCTCCTTGAAGAACCCGTTCAGCTGAAAACTTGTCAGCTATAACTCTCTTCTTTATTTCTGGGATTTTAAATGGACCATTAACTTTCACAAATAATACTTCATGAATTTCTGGATGCTGTTCAATTTTTAATCCCTTTTTTCTCAAAACTAGTAATAATGTCCTCAGGTTCTGTTTTGATTGTGTTTACCCTGATTGGATAATGCCTACTAGGATGCTTTAATGCTTGAAGACCGCTTTCAACTTTATCACCATATAGAACCATCAATTGGCTGATAATATCCTCGGAGAAAAGATAATACTCAGAAAGAGTCTCTATTTTTTTCTCAATGTTTTTATTTAAAGACAAAAAAATGCTTTGGTTACTTGGATATCTCACATACTTTTTCTCCAAAAATAGAACAAAAAATATTACTGAATTATAGACTTCAAAACCAACAAAGAATAATAAAGTTTAGTATGATTTTGAGATTTTCATTATTCAAAATATTGACTAGTTCTAATTATGAGAAAAAGAAAATCCAAAAAGTTCGATTAATATACGATTAAGGGATTATTACTTGATCTTTTCTCCATAGTCTTGAAAGGTATATTGCAGGTACAGCTACTAAAGCAAGGACAGTTAAAGTTAAAGCATTATTGGAAAAGAATCTTAGAATCATATTGAACGGATTATTATATTCGGCTTGTTCTACTCTTAAAGCTTCTAGTGCAACATAAGCTGTTACTAAAGCATTATTATAATCTTCGTTCTGATAGTAGAGCTTTGCTTTGTATAATTGCGATTCATAATATGTTTTTCTGTGTGTAGGAAGATTGGATCCTGTAAGTTCTATCTCTAATTCTTGAATTGTTACAGCTGCTTCTACCTTAGGACCTTCTACTGGTTCTTCTGACTCTGGTGTGATACTAAAGGTGAATATAGGGATAAAATTTTCTCCATCGGCCGAATAGCTGAGATCTGCAAGGATCATTGTTGTACCTTGTTGTAGATTATTCCAGTTTATAGTGCCCATTATTGTTATTATGATCCTGTTTGCCTTTGTTTCGGCGGTCCAACTATTTTCACCAGATTGTTCTCCTATAAAGCCTAAATCACTTTGACCCATGATTGCAGTATTTAATAGTCCAGACCAGAGACGCCATGTTAATTCAATTTCATCTGAGTTTACAACCGTGATCACTATTTCTGCTTCTCCTTGTCCAAAGTACTCAGAATCCAAGGCTACTATCATAGATTGGGGAGGAGATGGCGTGACATGAACAGATGATCCTTCTAAGTAAAAGGTCACTAGAGTAACTTGAATATTGTATGATGCAAAGGATGCTGGTAATCCTATTGAAATAAGAGTTATCAATAGAACCGTTTTCCATCGTTTCATGAATACCACCTCTCACCAAGCAACTCATCTATATTTAAATCGGCATTCCTCGACAGCATCTGGTAATCCTGAAATCCTTCAAAAACTAATTTGTCAAATTCCTTCCTTCCAACTGGAACAAGATCACTAATCTCTTCAATATCCTTTGGTTCACGTTTAACTCCATAAATCCAATCAATCTCTGGCGTTGTTGTAATTAATGGGGTAAATCGTGTAACATAGATTTGTTTCAATTTTTTATTACCGAGAAGTAATGTAGTCGCTGTTCTTGGGATTGCCGCCAATTCTTCAGCTTCCATAAGTTCTTGTTCAGTTATGTTTCCAATAACTGTTACAACTTCAAACACTTTTTCATCCTCCAATTCATTCTTATTTTTACAAACATGAAGTAGGGAAGTTCTTGGATCACGCCACACACCATGTAGCATAGATGTCAATATTGAAACGGTTGCTTTGTGATCCTTTCGCTCTCTAAGCCTTTTACGAAAAACGGGTAAATGTCTACGGTCAATAGAAACAGCAATAATTGGACTGCTTCTCATGAGATTATACCAAATATCACCTACACTAAGGCTGCTGCGATACCATAACGCAGATGAGGCTGTAGTTATTATTGCATATGCAATTTGATAATCAATTTCTTTACTTGTTAAAGAGAGTGGATTCCGCCAATTTGCATACAATACCATGACGTTGTTGTTGAATCCTCTTTCTAATAACAGTGGAAGATATTTCTTGAAATTATGTTGAGTTGGAAGATCTTTGCCAATGACCCCTATACATATGTACATGTTAAGTGCCTTTAATAAATTCCGTGATAATGCACGGAAATACATGCCTTGAGAAAGACTTGTAGCACCGAACCCTTCCTCTGTTACTGCTATCCTTGTTTTTAGACCGAGTGTTTCAAAATGTTTTTTCAGAACATCAATTATTTTGTGTATATCTCTTCTCCAATATCCTAAATCCTCAAGTGCTTGTGTAACATTCTTACCGTAACCTGGATGTCCCCATGTTGGAAAGAAGAAATTTTTTCCACGCTTAATAGGTTTGATAACATCTTTAATTCGGTCAAAGACGTTTCCTTTTATAGATTGAAGTGCTTTGTTGTTTGCCTCAACATTTACCAGCTCTGAGTCTGAAATAAGCCAACTTCCGAACATTCTCATACATCCAAGGGCTTGAGCACTATAGCAAAGTCTGGCAGACATATTACTGGCGTAGGTACCAATACTTCCAACGTGAATTAAGCAAGGCTTAGTTGGAATTGTTATTCCCTCAGATGCTCCTGGTTCTGGTTCTCCTCTTGGGACACTTGTTATTTCAGACAATATGACTACCTGATTCTTTGAGTTCTTTGTTTCTATGATTTAAACCATCAAAATAGTTGACATCAATACTTTAGTTCAATATTAAATTGTGGTTTAGTATTTAAGCTTTCCCACCGTCAACTGTATAAAAACCAAAATTCGCATAAACACATAAAACCATAATTAGTTTTAAAGAGGTTAAGCATGGGCCGGTGGTCTAGTAGCTAGGATACATCAAACCTTCGTTTGAGTTCAATACCCTTACAAGGTAGTGATCGTGGGTGCAAATCCCACCCGGCCCACCAGAAATAGTGGTTTTTTTAATAGATTAAAATGATTAGAAAAACCATAATTTAGCTAAATATATCGCGGTCAAATGAAGAGGGTAATATACGTAGAAGATGTACTTTCTCCATGCCGGATATACTTCATTTCTATAAGCCTCTCTTTCAATTTTCAAAAAACCATGCTTGTGAAGAAGAAGAAATGGTAAAGCAAAAAGTGAAAAAGCTTGGATTGGGGAAATTAACATAGAAAAAGCACTTAGTAACACAAACAGAACAATACCCTCCTTTGTGTTTTCTTTAATAACTTTCATACAATAAATCATTGCAATACCATAGAGGCCATAATCAAAGTAAATAAAGAAAGAAAGACAAACAGGAACTAAAATCATTAACTCATCAATAAGGAACAAAACACCAAAAGACAAAGTGAAAAAGATGTTTAAATACTCAAAGGGTTCATGACCCAGAGCAAGATGAAACGGTATCTGAGAAATCAGAGCAAAAAGAAGAAGCCTAAATAAGTAATTCTTCACATTCCTAGTACTTTCAACTCCAAGGACTATTAGATAGCTGAATATTGGGAAGGATGTTCTTCCTATTATGCGAAAAACAGTATCATCAGTAAATAAAATTGCTCCCAAATGGTCTATTGTCATCGTTATTACAGCAATTAGCTTCAGTACTTCTCTTCCTATATCAAAAAATTTTTTCAGAGAACAGACACCCCATAAATGTGTATTAGAGATTATATAATCAACTATGATGGGAATAGTATTAAGGACGTCAAATTATCTTAACAGTTTTTTATGAAATAATGATTTTAAATATGAAAACTTGTTCGTTTCTTAATTTTGCATAAACATGAATGTCAATAGCGTCCATATCTAAATATGCTACTTGTTCTAAGCCATGTTCTTTAATCATATTACTAAAAACATAGCAATCTGGTTTCCAGTTGTTTTGTTCAGCAACAATTTGATGTTTAGTTCCATCTGGAATAGATTCCAGTTGTAAAACAGTTATACCTTGCCATTCAATGACGCTTTTAACCTCCTCTTTCAGTTGGTTACTAGTCTCAATTCGTCCATAATGCCAGGGTATAAAAGAAAAGAGAATGTATGTTACAATGATTCCAGTTGTAGCAATCAAGTATTTTAAGTTCTTTTTTAAAAATGATTTACGAGGTTTTTTTCTTCTTTTTTTCATTACTCTTGTTCCTCATTTTATTCAATGTTGATTGTTGTTATACATCATTCCAAATCGATCATAGACAACAATCAGAGACGTTAAACTTCATCAACGGTTTATTTACTAATTAATCTAATCATAGAAATTAATGATTAAAATCTAACTTTTTCTTAATTTTTTGGGGGAGAAAGCACATAATGGAACTCCAAAAAGGAAACGTCCGATTTTAGCAATTATGCCAGGGGCGTCTACACCAAGTTTACAGATTATTGAGTGTTCTAAGAATCCCAACTCATCTATCTTAATTATAAAATGTCCCATCTTCGATCTTCGAATAGCATGTTCGACTTGTTTTAATGTACTACCGAGTATTACAATTCTTTCAAAATCGAAGTTTACCCATTCAATAAATATTTTGCGTTGGCTTTCTGAGAGCTCTGCTTCTATTTGGTTTTTTTTAGAATCTACTTTTGTTAGTAGAATTTTTAATGGAAAGTGCTCATGAAGGCAATAATGATTTATTATGTGATCAATGGAATGTTTCATTCCGTTTGCCAGTTGAGCACGCAACTTGTTGCGTGGAATTAAAGCATCAATCATTTCAGGGGAAGAAACACCAATGTCAACGCATATACCATTACTAACTTTATGTGGACTAATAATTCTGCCACATATAGTTGAAGGAACACATAACCCATCTAATGTCGTATGGGCTTTGCCAAATTTACTTTTAAGATAATTTACTGCTGCTATTTCATCTTCTCCTATTATCTCGACTTGAATCCAATCTCGACGATTCATTGTAATGTTTTTTACTTTAACTTTTATGTTTGATAATTCTTTTTGTAAAATTGTTTGAAATTGTTGGAAAGCTTCGATTTTCTTCGAACCGTAGAACTTCTGTGAAAGCGTGATTTTTACCAAGTTTTTTTCCCAACAACTGCCGAAATTTCTTCATGAAGCTTTCTAAACCTTTTAATTGCTGAATGATTCCAGCCAACTTCCTTCGAAAAATCGTTTAACGCTTCTTCAAAACTGATGCATCTGCTTCCTTTTACTAACTTGTCCGCGTAAGTGATGATTTTTTCTTCTAAGCTTAAGGGAAGGTAGTCACGGTTTGGTAAACCAATTCTACGAGCTTCTTCACGTGGTATACCTGCACCAATATGTCTCTCAATAATTTTTATTAGTGGTTCAGGAAGATCTAATGAACTAGCAATTTTGGCCCCAATAATGCCATGTTGTATGCTGTGAGTTTTAGATCTTCCTATGTCATGAAGGAGACCGCCTATTTCAACCAGTTTTATATCAACCTGAACTCCTTTATCGCGAAATCTTTTAGCGATCTTGACAGCTAAGTGGGAAACAACTTTGCAGTGATGAATTACAGTTATTGAACCGCCTTCATCCTCTAGAATTTGAGTTGCTTCTTTACTTGAAGGGAGTCTTGGCACTCCAAACCCTCCCGTTGCTATTCACCTGATTCGTTTTTCAATTCTTCGATTCTTTTTTTAAGTATTTCAACTGTTTTTCTTTTATCAAAATGTTTAAGCGATTGTCCACATTCCGGACAGCGGAACATAAGCTCCATAGCATCTTCGAAGACCACTCGTTTACAACTTGGGTTAGAGCAGGAGTAAAATTCATGATCCTCTTCGTGTTTTAGACGCGTTTTTAGTTTGTCTAGGATTCTCTTTTTTATGTTTTGAACGTAACCTTCAATTTGATCTGGTTGTAGTCTCCATTTGAAAATAAACCAGCCTGATTCAGGATCCCTTGACCTAGTAGAACTAACTATAGAATAATTACTTAGTCTATAGAGAATTTTACGAACATCGTTAAGCCTCATTCCTGTCTCTATAGCAATCTTATCGTCTGTAGTCTCACCTAATGACATTATAGCTTCCACTAATTTAACAGCATCTTCTCCACCAATTATTTCCGTGGCTTTTGACAATAACTCCTTGTTAAATGGCATCATTGAAACGTCGAACCTTACAAGAAAAAATCTTCATTAATAATAGACATTTTACAAACTTAAATATTAACAAATGTGAAAAATAGATGTTAATATGCCAAAGGTCACTGTGCTCAGACATGGGCATCGATACAATCGTGATTATAGATTATCTACTCACATCTGTTTAATTGCTAGGGCTTTTGGAGCTAACGCTCTAATTTTAACTGATATAATGGATAACCGATTAAGAGAGACCGTTGATAAAGTAGTTGATAAATGGGGAGGAGGCTTCAGATTAATTATGGGAGTTCCCTGGAAGAAAGCGATAAATGAATGGAAAGAAAAGAGCAACATTATCTGTCATCTAACAATGTATGGCGAAAATATTGATGAAAGCAATGTCATCAAGCGTATTAAAGAAACGAATAAAGACGTATTAGTAGTTGTTGGCTCCCAAAAGATTCCTGGTGAAATCTTTCAACTTGCGGATTTTAACATTGCCATAGGAAGCCAGCCTCACAGTGAATGTGCGGCATTGGCTGTTTTTTTGGATAGATACTTTACTGGAAAAGAATTATCAAGGAAGTTTGATAACGCAAAAATTCGAATAGCCCCACAAAAACATGGAAAGAAAGTTTTTGAGGAATCATAATTCCTTTTCTAAAATACTAAATTCTGTTATTTTTCCATTTAGCTTTTCTATTTGACTTTTTATTCGATTAACAATCCAAGCTTTTCCATTAACCCTAATATTAGCCGTTTTCTCATCATATTTCACTTCGGTCACATTATCTTGGTCAAATAATCTAGATATTAAAGCCATCGTCTCTTCACTTAGTGGAACTATGAAGGTAGCTTCAATAAGAGGTTCTAAATGGTTATTGACTGTTTTTATTAATTTATCCAAGTTTATTTTCTTTGAGGCAGAGATTGGTATTAAATTGGTCGCTTCTTTTTTTATTTGAGAGGTTTTCTTGTTTAATTCTGTTTGGGTGAGTAAATCTATTTTATTCAGAGCTGTAATTATTGGGACACTCCCAGCATCTAACTCCTTTATCGTTTTAAGGCAAACAGATAGTTTTCTTTTAATTTCATGAATGGGTTCATTTGCATCTAATAAGAGTATAATTACATCAGAGACCATGGTTTCTTCAAGAGTTGAATGAAATGCCTCTATGAGGGCTAAAGGTAAATGGTCTATGAAGCCAACAGTATCTGTAAGTAATACTTTTCTTTTCTTTAAGTTGATGGCTCTTGTCTTTGTTGATAGCGTTGTGAAAAGGCTGCGGCTGATAGGTACTGGTTCTTCTGCTAGAGCTTTAAATAATGTGCTTTTTCCAGAGTTTGTGTAACCTGCTAATGAGACAAGAGAGAAGCCAAGCTCCAACCTGTGAAGCCTATGTATTTTTCTTTTTTTGCGAACCCTTTCTAATTTACGTCTTACATGAGCCATCTGACGTTTTATAGCCTCATAATGTACTTCAACCTCATATCTACCAAGGCCTCGAAAACCTGGTTGTTCGCCTTGTCTGGCGAGTCTTACGCTCTCTTTTGCTCTTGGAAGTTGATGATGAAGATTAGCTAATTTAATTTGAAGATTGGCTTCTCTTGTAGACGCCCTTTTAGAAAAAATTTCAAGTATTAATTGAAATCGATCTATAGCTTCCACTTTAGTGAGTTTTGCAATATTATATGATTGAGTTGATGTTAAATCGTTCTCGAAAATGATCTTGTCTGCATTAAGGTCAATAACAAGCTTGGCTAATTCTTTTGCCTTACCTCGACCTATTTGGTAGTTTGAATCACGTTCACGAATTTGTTCGATAGCGTGAACCACCTTATATTCTGCAGCTTCCGCTAAATTCTTAAGTTCTTCAAGATTCGAGGAATCCAAAGAGCGATGTCTATGTACAATTATTACTCGCGTGAGACCTCAGCCTCCGATGATACCCCTTTCTTTTTAAAGCGAACAATATCACCTAAAGTTAAATCAAAAGGTTTCTGAGTCAAAAGACCTTTTGCAACTATAGGAGAGGAAGGGGGACCCAATAAGTTAATCTTTAGGCTCTTTTCTAATTTCTTGGCAAGTTTATCATCTGGAACCATCTTACCTATTTCAAGTTTTTGTAGGACAGAGGCTTTTTCTTGAATCATTTTTCCAAGATCTTTTTGGCTAAGATTCATTTTTTCCCTTACTTTCCTAATTCTCTGGCCATAATCTTCTACAAGTTCAAGCTTTTCATTCACCCCTCCATGCACGGGTTTAGAACGACGTATAGATGTCTTTGAACTAACTTTTTTCGTTGCCAATTGTGATTTTTTATTTATGTTCCAATTTGAAGATGAAAAACATGCACATTTAGGGCAGACAATAAGCTTTGCACCGTCAATTATGATTCTATTCGAGAGCCCAGAAATTTTTTTTCCACAGATTTCACATGCCATGTTTAAGCAGTCCTTCGAATTGAAATAGTGGTTATATACATAAAATCTTTATACTTTACCTAATTAGTTGTTTCAAAAAAGGCATTTTATTAGAACGTATATTGATGCACAAGAGTGAAAAAATATTGTGCTGTATTCATATTATTGTACAATCTTGAAAAGCAGCCCGAAAGTATCTAAATAAAAAGATGCCCGAAAGGTGGAACTATGTATGAGAAGAACAAATCCTAGACAAACTAAAAGAATGATGCAGCGCTTAGGAATGAAGGTTGACGAGATTCCTAATGCAAAACAAGTCATTATACGCACTGAAAATAAAGATATCTTAATTGATAATCCTGATGTTGCAGTTATAGAAGTGCAGGGTCAGAGAATGTTTCAGATAGTTGGTGGCAACGTTTCTGAAAAAAGTGTCACCAAAGAGGTTATAGAAGAAGAAATACCTAACGAAGATGTACAACTTGTTGTTAATCAGACTGGAAAATCATTAAATGAAGTAAAGACTGCTCTAAAGGAGACAAACGGCGATCTTGCAAAAGCAATCCTCATTCTTCAATCAAAGAGTTAAATTCACCTAAATATCATCTCCAAATTTGTTCCGTTTTTTCCCAAACTGCTTTAATGCATCTCCTCTCTCCATAATTCTACTACAGTAATGACATCTTAGTACAAGAGGGGTTTCTGTTTCAATGATAAACGTTGGTTGGATAGGTTCATGGCTATTAGAAACACACGCCGGATTTGTACATTTTAACATGCCGTGAATAACTTTTGGTAATTTTGCCTTCTGTTTCTCGATAACCGTGAAGTCTCGTATTATGTTAATTGTTGCATGTGGCGCTATTAGAGCTATCTTGTTCACTTCGTCAGAATTTAGTTCTCTTCCTTCAATTTTCACAATGTCCTTTAATCCAATTTTACTACTAGGCACATTAATTGCAATACTTACTATGTGTCTGGTTTGACTTGTTATTCCTAAAATATTTAGAACCGTCAAACTGTTACCTGCACTTATATGATCAATAACGGTTCCTTCCCTAATCTTTTTTATTCGAAGTTCTTCATCAGACAAAAGTTCACTACCAATTCATAAAATTCAATATTTTTAAAATAGTTTAATATCATCTGAAAAAGGTTTGGCTTTAATTTGAACCCTTTCTTACCAGAATGCATTGAAGGCAATTTGTCTTATAAATGAGCGAAAATAAACCATCTAAATATCATGTTCTCTAAAGGATTTGGAGTAAATGCGTTTTGAAGGAAGAGACATTGTCTCCATCAAAGATTTTACTCGTGAAGAAGTTGAACATATCCTTAAAATTGCTAAACTGATGGAGCCTCTCACCCGAAAAGGTTCAGACCTTTTAAACGGAAAAATATTGGCAAATTTATTCTTTGAACCTAGTACTAGGACAAAGCTTAGTTTCGAAGCTGCAATGCGTAGACTTGGCGGTGAATGTATAGGATTCTCTGACCCAACAACAAGCTCAATAAAAAAAGGAGAAAATTTAGCAGACACTATCCGTGTAGTTGAAAATTACTCAGACATAATAGTATTGAGACACCGCCTAGAGGGAGTTGCTAGAATGGCTGCTGAATTCTCAACTGTACCAATAATAAATGCTGGTTCAGGTAGCGAAGAACACCCAACCCAAGCATTGCTTGACCTCTACACCATTAATAGAGAACTGGGAAGAATTGATGGGTTAAACATCGTTTTCGTTGGTGATCTAAGATATGGTAGAACGGTGCATTCTTTAGCATACGCTCTTGCTCTCTATGATGTTAATCTGTATCTAGTTTCTCCAGAGATTTTGCGGATGCGTAAAGAAGTTTTGAAAGATGTCAAGAAGAGGATAAAAATCTTTGAAGTAGAAAACATTGAGAGCATTATTCACAAAGCAGATGTTCTTTATGTTACTAGAATTCAAAAGGAAAGGTTTCCTGATCCAGAGGAATATGAAAAAGTCAAAGGCTCTTATAGAATAACTTTAGATACTATCCGTCACGCAAAGAGCAGTCTTAATATATTGCATCCTCTCCCAAGAATCGACGAAATATCACCAGAAATAGATTCGACTCCATACGCTAAATATTTTAAGGAAGTTTGGTATGGTTTAGTGTTGAGAATGGGGTTGCTTGCTTTAGTTTTAGGTGCTGTTTAGAAAAACGTAGCTAAATAGTTTTATTTCTATTAAAAATTTCAGAAAAAGGATGTGCAATCAAACACGTAGAATTACTTCATCAGAATATTTTTTCAATTTGTCAGCAAAGAGTTTAATTGTACTTAAGCTATATGGTTTAACTTTATTGAAGGCTATGTCTAAGGTGTCTCCTGTAACGAATTGTTGGATTGCATATCGTTTTGCTCCATTTACAATTTCTCCTATCTTAGAAATCGTTTCCTCTTCAATAAAGCCTGGAACAACTGTGCTCCTAAACTCATAATCTACATCTCCTCTTTTCACAATTTCAATGGTACGTAAAAAGTCGGTTATGTCTTTAGCTCCTAGCATAAAATATTTTTCAGGAGAAGTTTTCACGTCTACCGCAACATAGTCTATGTAATTCAAACATTTCTCAAGTACTCCCGGGTAAAATCCATTTGTATCTAATTTTATTGTAAATTGTTGTTCCTTAAGCTTTTTTAAAAAGTGTGGAAGAGCGGTTTGAATTGTTGGTTCTCCTCCTGTAACTACTACGGTGTCTATGTATTTTTTTCTAGATTCAAGAATTTCTAGAACTGTACTTTCTGAAAGAATTGGTTCTTTCAGTTTTATAACCAATCTCCAGTTATGACAGAAGGGACAGCGTAAATTACAGCCCTGAGTAAATAATACTGTAGAGGGCCGATCTGGGAAGTCAACAAGACTGGTTTTTTGAAGACCTCCAAACTTCATCTTTTTCATTGGACAGAAGTCACGGTATATTCTAATGGTTTATCAAATGTTTTCCTAATCTTAAACTCAGACTGTTTTCCATCATTCCACTGATCGACTGGTCGAAGGTAGCCTACAACCCTTGAGTATACTTCACACTTTGATCCACACGTTGGACATTTTGCATATTCTCCAGATATGTAGTTATGTGTTGGACATACACTGAATACCGGGGTCAACGTAAAGTATGGTAACTGTGAATTTTCTGCAATTTTTTTAACTAATTCAGCTGCTGCTTTCCATGAGTGAACGCATTCACCTTGATAAACATGGAAAACTGTGCCGCCGGTGTACAAGGTTTGCAGGTTATCTTGATGTTCTAATGCTTCAAAAAGGTCACCTTGAAAATCAACTGGTAGTTGAGAAGAGTTAGTATAAAACGGTTCGGCGCCTTCCAATAGGTATTTTTCATTGGCAACAATTATATTTGGATATTTTCTTTTATCTATGCGTGCTAGTCTATATGATGCCCCTTCAGCTGGGGTTGCTTCAAGATTATATATGTTTCCTGTTTCTTCTTGATAATTTGAAAGGTTTTTTTTCATGAATTTTAATACTCTAATGGCGAAAGAGAGTCCCTCACGACCAGTTATATCGTATCCGAAGAGATTGAGAATAGCTTCATTCATACCTAAAATACCAATAGTCGAAAAATGATTTTGCCAATATCTTCTAAATGCTTCTTTAACTTTCTTTAAATAATGTTTAGAATAGGGGTACAATCCGTTTTCAGAAAATCTTTCAAGCAATTTTCGTTTTATTTCTAATGTATCCTTTGCAAGATCCATTAATTCAGCGAGTCTCTCAAAGAATTTTTCTTCACTATTATGGAGGTAACCAATTCGAGGAAGATTTATTGTAACTACTCCTATAGATCCTGTTAAAGGATTAGCTCCGAAGAGCCCGCCACCACGCTTTCGCAATTCTCGATTATCTATTCTAAGGTGACAACACATACTTCGTACATCTTCGGGTTTCATATCACTATTAATAAAATTAGAGAAATACGGTGCGCCATATTTAGCAGTCACACTAAATATTTTCTTTGCAACCGGCGAGTCCCAATCAAAGTTTCTTGTTATACTATATGTTGGTATTGGAAAAGTGAAAACTCTACCCTTTGCATCCCCTTCATTCATAACTTCTGCAAATGCCATATTAAAGATGTCCAATTCATCCTGAAACTCGCTGTAAGTATCGTTCGAAATTTGTCCTTTAATTATTACTGGCTCATTTGAAATGAAATTTGGAACCGTTAAATCAAATGTTACATTTGTGAATGGTGTTTGGAATCCTACCCGAGTTGGAATGTTTATGTTGAAAAAGAATTCTTGAATTGACTGCTTAACCTCGCGATAGTTTAATCCATCACTCCGAATGAATGGTGCAAGATAAGTATCAAAATTACTAAATGCTTGAGCTCCTGCTGATTCTCCTTGTAATGTATAAAAAAAGTTAACTATTTGACCTAAAGCAGTTCTAAAGTGTTTGGCAGGTTTACTTTCAATCTTTCCAGAAACACCACCAAAACCTGAGAGCAGTAATTCTCTCAAATCCCAGCCAACACAATAGGCGCCAAGAACACCTAGGTTATGGATGTGCACATCTCCATGTAAATGCGCATTTCCAATAACGGGCGGATATAGCCGTGAAATCCAATATTTTGCTATTAAAGTTGAAGAGAGATAATTATTCAATCCTTGAAGCGAGTAACTCATGTTTGAATTCTCACGGATGCGCCAGTCCTCGATATCAAGATATTTGTCTATTAAATCCCCGTTGCTTAAAAGAGAAGCCGTCTCTCGTAAATCTTGATGTTGCTTTCTGTATAAGATGTATGCTTTTACCGTTCTAACATGACCTTTTTCAATAAGTTTTTTTTCAATAGTATCTTGGATTTCCTCCACTGTAGGAATTCCTTGCGAACCAAGACGTTCATTAAGTTCATTTACAACCTCATCGCTTAAGGCACTGGCAATTTCTTTATCTTTCCCACCAACAGCTTTGATGGCTTTCCATATGGCGTTGGTTATTTTGTCTTTATCAAATTTAGCAAGCACCCTGTCTCTTTTTCTAATGTATTTCATTTCGATCCTACTGCTTTTTTATAAATTTGGCATATGCTTATAATGAAATAGAATAATTGAAGAGAATTAATTCTATGGCTTTGTTTTTGTGAGTTAGCAACCAAATAGCCCCTTTCACTAACTTTAATATTTTGTACAGAATAGTTTAAAAAATTAAAGTAATAGTTAATCCTTTTTCCCATGTTTTTTTCTAAAGAAAGTAACGAACTCTTTTGTTAAGCCTTTTTCGTTTTGAAGCTGACCAAAGATCTAATGGCAAATATCTAGCTGATGATCGCCCATATGTTGTTATGGTCTCAACAGATTCACATTTAGGACATTTAACAAGATGCGTAGTAAAAACTTTTTTACAATTATTACAATAACTGAGTTGTCTAGAATAAGTGAAAGCACCAACAGTTGTGGATTGACATATTTCTTTTGACATATTAAATAATTTTTCAGCATTCTGTTTCTGTTCATGAAGCTCAATGATAGCTAGATGGCCGCCCGTAAACAAGGCATGAAAATCGCCTTCAATTTGCAAGCGTTCTTTAAGAGGTATTTGAGTTTCTAGTGGAACTATTACAAGATCAGTGTAATAAGGAGCTGTTTTTGTTCCTTGCGCGTATATTGAAGCCCAGCCATATCTATCTTTATCCAGCTCTGCAAGTCTTTGAGAAGCTTCATCACTTGGTGTCTGCGCAAGAACTGCTCTCTGATTAGTATTTTTAGAATGTATATTGATGATTTTTCTTGCATGCTCAACAATTTCTTTAGCAAATTTTAACGCATCTTGAGACCCATGAAGTTCAAGGCCTCTATGAAATTTAACTGCTTCATACAAACCAATAAGCCCTACAACCTGTAAAGAAGAAGCCACCCGAAAATATGCGTCCTTTAAAACAGAATGAGATAAAATAGGCAACAAAAACTGGTTCATACGTTCTTCAATAATTTTGTACTTTATTTTTAATGTCCTAAGTGCCATGCTAACATATTTATCAAATAATTCAAAAAACTTATCATCATTTCTGTCAGCTTCATAAGCTAATCTTGGCAAATTTACCAAAACCTTGTCTAAACTGCCCGTTCTTAGTGTATCTAAATTCCAATCTGTGGTCCAATCTGACGATAATTTTGTCCCTGAAGTAAAATATGTAGAACTCACTTGTCCTTCAGAAATTAAATTTGAAAAGAATGGCGTTCCATGTTTTGCTACGAGTTCATGAACTTTAATTAATAAAGACTCATTATCTTTTCCAAAATCTTCTGGTCTTAAATTGAATATTAAAAATGGATGAAAAACAGGCATATTATAATCGTTTTCAAACATCACATCTAGAAGAGCCTTTAAAACTGTGTGCGCTTCATCTAAGAAATCACCATAATTGCCAATTTCCTTTCCTTTAACAGAAGCCTTAATCTTTTCAAGATGACTAGGTATCGTTGCATCAACTGACAACGCTACTTCAGCAGGGTAAATGCCATAACCTGTGATTTGGTTTAAATTGTAAATGAACATACGAATAGCTTCTTTTATTTTATCGAAAGAAAGGCCGCTCACATAAGGAGCTAGAAAAGTATTGAAGTAACTTATCATCTGTTCTCCTGTTAATTCTCTAGCAGTAGCACTCATTATTACATTAATAACAGAAAGTGCAGCATTGAATGTTTTCGGAGGATTTAAAAATAAAGAAAAAGGTCTTCTCTGATCTAATTTAAAGCCATGTTTCAAGAAAAATCTTAGATCGTGTTGAAACTCGCAGGGTTTTAGTATCCAACTACCCAAATTTTCTATATGAATAAATCCTGATAGATGGGCGTTTGCTATATCTTGAGGAAGCGTGTTAATTAGAACATATTCTCTTATTATGCTGTCGCTTGTTGAATTACGAATCGTTTCGACGTTTAAACCAGTTTTACCAGCCGTTTGTATAAGTTGTGACACATCGTAGACAGGAAGCCCAAGTCTAGTTAACTTATCTCTGTACTCTTTTAAACCCTTCTCAATAAGAACAGCATTGACAAATTCTCTGATTAAAGGCGCAGTTAAATAAAGAGCTCCTAGATTGAGTAATCTCTCCTCTACTTCACTAACAATCTTTTGAGCTAGAATAGCTGGAATATTTGCTTCCTTAATCAGGGATTTGGCAATTTTATTTCGATCAAACTCTTCCAGTGTTAGCCGCGAAGTTCTTACAAGACGCTTTTCACGTTTTCTTAGCAGCCGTTCTTCAAGACTTCTGGAGAATTCAACTACATCTCCTCCCAAAAGAGTGAGCACGTATTTTTTATTCTTTTTATCTACTTTTACTAAACCAGATTGTCGAAGCCGACGAAGATGATAAGCAAATTTTCCAGCATCACGATTTGGATGAAGTTTGATACTATTCATAATATCGCTGTAGCTTAAAGCCCCCTGTGTATAAAGCAACTTCAATGTTTTAAGACGAAGCGGATCTGAAGAAGCATCCAAAATCCGTGAACTGAGTCTATTAGAACGAATGGACAAGATGATCCTTAGAATTTTAGTCAAACCTTAGTGTTATAGTTTTTGATGAACAACATGGCTTGATAAGAAAAGATTTTAAAAGAAGTGTTTTTAGCCCACCGTTTTTTTCTTAATTCAAATCTCAAACTTTAACAAACTAAATTAAGAACAAAATACTTTTACAATAAATCTGAGGGGGCCGTCGGCTAGCTTGGTCTAGGCTTGGAGGCTCGGGAACTCAAGTCGAGATTCCTTCAGACCCCGGTTCAAAAACCTGTTTACCTCTTTAAACAGGCTGAAAATCCGGGCGGCCCCATAACCACACCAACTTATCTATTTATGAATCTGTCTCTAATTTGGAGGGAAAAAGGTTCGAAAAAAGAACATTAATGTTAAAAAAACGTAAACGAAGTAATGGTCTAAAACCGCTTTTCCCTTACCCAGCTCTTCTTATCAAGGATAATGAAAAAAAAAGAACATTAATAGTTGCAGATTTACACATTGGATTTGAATATTCTCTAGCTCAAGAAGGTATATACCTACCATCTCAAACATCAAAAATTACTGACAAGTTACTAAAAATTCTGAATGAATATGAGCTAGATGAGTTGATTATACTTGGTGACGTAAAACAGACTATTCCTAAAATAAGTTTAGGGGAGTGGCGGGATGTACCTGAGTTTTTTGATAAAATATCAACAGCAATTAAAAAAGTATCAATAATTTTAGGTAATCACGATGGAAATTTAGAACCATTAATTCCTCCAACAATTAAAATTTTACCTTCAACCGGAATTATAATAGGAAAAAATATAAAGATTGGCCTTTTCCATGGACACGCATGGCCAAAACCAGAAGTGCTTGCTTCAGATATTTTAGTAATGGGACATATACATCCTATTGTAAAATTTTTTGATGGCTTTGGTTTTACCATTTTACGACAAGTATGGATGAAGGCGAAATGTAAAGGAGACATGCTCGCTAAGGCTTACTTGAAATATTCTAAAATTAAAGACGCGTATGAACCAAATAAGCAATTCTATAGAAAATTTGGTGTAAAAATGAAAGACCCAATTTTGATCACCATGCCAGCGTTTAATGAAGCTTTAGGAGGCATGACAGTTAATAAAAGGAAAAAGAAATGGCTGGGTCCAGTTCTTAGTAACTGTGAAGCGGACATTAATAATGCTGACCTCTATCTTTTAGATGGAACATACTTAAGTACTATCGCCTCTCTACCTACTCGTTTTTAAATTTGAATTTGAAGAAGCCTATCGTAGAGTAATAATGAAATTTATTGTGAAACAGATTGGAAAATAACTATTCAGAGCAGGAGTTACTTCATAAATTAATTGAAGAAATATGTATTAAAAGAGACTATAGACCAGCCTATTCAGAAACATTGTCTCGAGCATTAAGAAAACGGTTTAAAAGAGCTTATGATGCTGTAAAGAAAGGACTAGTAAAAAAGTATGTTTTTACACCAAGCGGAAAAATAATATGGATAGTTACAGGTAAAGAACAAGACTATCAAATCATTCCTCTTGCTGATTTTTGTACTTGTGATGATTTTTACTTTCGTGTCATTAACCACGAGGTAGCTTTATGTTATCATGTAATAGCCCAAAAAATTGCTGATTCCTTGGTTGAATACAAAAAAATTGAAAAATCAGATGAATTTTATGAGCGCCAAATGATGAAATGGCGAAAAGTTAAGAAGAAGAAACGCTGCCTCCCAACAGCAGAGATAAAAAATATTAGAGAAACTGTAGAAACAATTTTATCAAAAAATGAAGACTTAACTATTCATCAACTTCTAAAAGATCTTAAAAATATTGGATTTGATGTCTTAACCACCCACCATTTAGCATCTATTTTGTCAACAGATAGGACAAAAAGATTTGTATGCAAAGATGGAAAATGGAGATTAGCCAATAAAATCGTTTTAGTTTTTATTTAATGAATAATTATAATTGGTTTTTATTAGCTTTTAAAGAGACGGATTAGTGTGTTGGTGTCTATCACTCCTTTACTTTTACGGATTTCATCAATTTTGTAATTGAGTTCATCCATATCATCTACTTCAACTAGAGCTGCTATATCATATTCTCCTGAAACTTCAAATATTTTATTAAAAATAGTCGTTAATTGTCGTGTGATACTTTTTGTCTTTAACGGATCGGTCTTTATCAGCACTATTGCATCTATAGTTATTCCCAAATCTACGGTGAATCTTTTAATAATATCTCGACTTATCATCTTATTCACTCGTTGTCTAACAGCGCCTTCTGTCAAATTTACTTCTTTAGCAATTCTTACATATTTTTCACGAGCGTTTTTCTTCAGGATTTCTATAATTTTTTTGTTGATTTTGTCCATATCGCTTTTTTAGAACCCGTCAATATATTAATATTACGAAAAACGTAGAAGAAAATACTAAAATCTTATATAGTGCCTGTTTAAAGAAAGTTTTCGTTCATAATTAAAGGAGCGGAAAAATTGTTCACGGGTTGCTTTACTGCCAGCATAACTCCAATGAAGAATAATAAAAACGTTGATTATGAGGGGGTTCAACAGCTGACTGAGTTCCAAGCCGAAAATGGTGTAAGCGGCATATTAGCTTGTGGAACAACGGGGGAAAGCCCCACCCTACCATGGAAAGAGCATGACCTTGTCACACAAAGAATCTATGAATATTTAGGTGACAAGGGAGTAACGATAGCAGGAACTGGCAGCAACTCTACAAAAGAGATGGTATACGCCACTAAAAGAGTGTGTGATCTTGGTATTAAGACAGTATTACTTGTAGACCCATATTACAACGGTCCAAGCTCTTTAGAAATTAGGAAGGAATACATAGCGCCTGTAGCAAAAAGATTCCCTGAAATTCAAATCGTTCCTTATATTATTCCAGGTAGAACCGGAACACAGCTTCTTCCACAAGATGTAGCAATACTACATGCTCAATTTGAAAATGTACGCGCTGTTAAAGAAGCAACGGGCAACTTTGAAAATATGAAGTTAACTAGAAAATTCTGCGGAACCGATCTTGACATTCTATCTGGAGATGATGACAAAACTTATGAAATGATGGTTTCTCCTGATATTTTAGCCAATGGCTCAATCTCAGTAACCTCAAATATTTTTCCTCATGCAGTACAAAAAATGACACAATACATCAACGATAAAAGAGAAAGCAAAGCTAAGGAAGTTTACAAAACAATCAAACCTATGTTTGAACTAGTTACAGTAAAGACCTACGAAGAAACTCCTTATGGTCCAACACTTTGTAAAGCCAGAAACCCTCTTGCATATAAAACATTAATGAATATTCTTGGAATGGCTTCAGGACCTTGTAGACAGCCTCTAGGTAAGATGACAAAAAAGGGCATAAAAATCGTCTTAGAGAAAACTCGGACTGTGTACAATAAGAATCCGGAATTATTTGACCCTGTTAAGAATTTCTTTGATGTTAATGTGAGTGAAAGATTATATAATAAAAAATATTGGGAGCGTTTGATCTATGATTAAGCTTTGTATAGCTGGCGCAACAGGTAGAATGGGTAGTACACTGATAAAAGATGCTTATTTAAAAGGTCACAAAATCGTTGGCGCTGTCGCTGCATCAACAGACCCAAAAATAGGAAAAACATTAAGAGAAATAGGATTATGCAATTCAAGTGTAAAAATAATTCCCCCTACAAATCTGATAGCTGCTGCAAAAAACGCTGATGTTTACATGTCATTTACAACGCCCAAAGCCGAAGTATATAATATTCCGCAGATAGCAAAAATGGGAAAAAGAATCATTATGGGAACAACCGGTCTTACAAAAACTCAGAAGAAGAAAATATGTGCAGCTGTTACAGGCAAAGTTCCAGCAGTTTTTGCACCAAATTTTGCACTAGGTGTGAATCTCTTATTCAAGATAATTAGCATATGCAACGATTTACCAACCGATTATCACTTCAGCATTGTTGAAGCACATCACATTGGTAAAAAAGATGCGCCCAGTGGCACAGCTAAAGAGTTGATTAGAAGAATATCAAAAATGAGAGGGTATAACAAAATCGTTTACGGACGAGAAGGATTCTCGCCAAGAACACCTAATGAAGTTGAAGTGTATTCAATTAGAGGCGGCGGGGTACCAGGAATTCATGAAGTTATAATCACTGGCCCATGTGAGATTATTAAAATTGAACATTCTACTTTTTCACGAAGCGTTTTTGCTCAAGGTGCCTTATTTGCGGCAGAGTGGTTGATGCGCCAACAAGACCCAAAAATATACACTATGGATGATGTTCTTATTTAAAATGATGAACGGGAAGTTGGATATGACTCAACTCATTAAAAAAACAAATCAATACCTAAGATTTGCTGGATTTTCAATCTCAAAACTGGCTGAAAAATATGATACCCCATTATATGTGATTAGTGAACAGAAAATAATTGATAATTATAATAGAATGTATGAAGCTCTAACTAAAGAGTATGATAAGATTAGAATTTATTATTCCGCGAAAGCTAACACAAACCTTTCAGTACTTAAAACCTTGGAGAGAGAAGGAGCATATCTTGATGCTGTAAGTCCAGGAGAAGTTTTTCTAGCTAAAAAAGCAGGATTTTTATCAAATAGAATTTTATTTACCGGTACAAGCGTTAGAAACGATGAATTACAATATCTTTTGGAGTCTAATGTTACCATTAACATTGATTCATTATCCCAATTAAATTGGCTTCTCAAGATAACTGTCCCTAATCAATTATCCTTCAGAATTAATCCTGAATTAGGAGCTGGCCACCATGAATCTTGCATAACTGCTGGTAAAGAAGCAAAATTTGGTCTGTGGGAAGATGAAGTAGTGAAGGGTTACCAAAAAGCAAAGAACACTGGAGTAAAAAACTTTGGTATGCACATGCACATAGGATCTGGGATAATGTCTGTTGAGCCATATCTTATCGCAATTCAAAGATTACTAAAATTAGCAAAAAAAGTCCAAGAGAAAACTAAGATAAAATTTCAATTCATCAATATTGGAGGAGGTATGGGAATCCCGTATAAGCCCGGTGAAGCACCATTTGACACAGAACGTTTTGCGCATGAAGTTTGTAGTCTCTTTAAACGCAAGATAAAAGAGTACCAATTAAATACTCCTGTTCTTTGCGTTGAACCCGGGAGATATATTGTTGGTGAAGCATGTGTGCTCATAACCAGAGTAAATACAATTAAACAAACACCATACAAGATGTTTATAGGTGTAGACGCAGGATTTAACACACTTATTCGACCTGTAATGTATGATGCTTATCATCATATTCTTGTATCAACTACTAATACTTCTAAAGAAAGAGTGTATGATGTAGCTGGACCTATTTGTGAATCTGGAGATTTATTAGCAAAAAACAGAAAGCTCCCTCATGTAAAAGAAGGTGACCTACTGGTTGTATTGAATACTGGTGCCTATGGATACTCAATGAGCTCTCAATATAATTCTAGACCAAGAGCTGCAGAAGTTCTTGTTAAAGAACACGACCATGTGTTGGTTAGGAAACGAGAAACCTTTAAGGATTTGATAAGGGGCCAGAGGATTGCGAAATGGTTGAAATAACTTTTTGGAAGATGCACGGTCTTGGTAATGATTATATAGTAATAGATAATCGCGACGGCTTGTTACAAGAAAACGAATTCAGTAAAATAGCAAAAAAAATGTGCCTAAGAAGGTACTCAATTGGTGCTGATGGGCTTCTATTAATTTTAGATTCAAATTCAGCAGACACTAAAATGCGAATCTTCAACGCTGATGGCAGTGAAGCGGAAATGTGTGGAAATGGAATTAGATGCTTCGTTAAATATTGTTATGAAAATGAATTACTAAATACGAAAATAATAAGAGTTGAGACTATTGCAGGTGTCAAAGAAGCGATCTTAGATGTTAAAAATGATGTGGTCAAAAGTGTTAAAGTAAATTTAGGCAAGCCAAGTCTTTTAAGACATGATATACCTATGCGTGGAGTAGATAAATGCATAAATGAAGAAATAACCGCTGGACCACAAAAGTATAAAATTACTTGCCTATCAATAGGAAACCCTCATTGTGTTCTATTTGTAAACGATGTTAATGTATTCCCAGTTCTAGATGTTGGACCAAAGATAGAGAACCATCATCTTTTTTTTAATAGAACAAACGTTGAGTTTGTACAAATTTTGAATAGAAATGAAATTAAAGCACGAGTGTGGGAAAGGGGTTGTGGTGAGACTTTAGCATGCGGAACTGGAGCTTGTGCTAGCGCAGTAGCTGGTAATATATTAGGATTATTAGAGAAGAAATGTGTTGTTCATCTATTAGGTGGAGATTTAAACATAGAATATAATGTGTCCGTTATGATGGAAGGCCCTGCTGAGAAAGTTTATGAAGGAACCATAATATTCTAAAGTGAAAGTGGATGACTGAAATCAAACTTGACTTTTCAAAAAGAGTGAAAAAATTACCAACATATGTTTTTGCTGAATTAGAAAAAATCATACTTGAAAAAAAGAAGCAAGGAATAAAAATTATTTCTTTAAGTATCGGTGATCCTGATCTACCACCACCAAAAATTGTTCTAGATGCTTTCAGGGAGGAAGTTGTTGATTCTGAGAATCATAAATATTCTTTTAGTCAAGGAGAACCGGAATTTAGACAGGCTATAGCGACTTGGTACAAACGCCGATTCAATGTTAAACTTAACCCACAAGACGAAGTTATTGGACTGATAGGATCAAAAGAAGGTTTAGCTAACATCACGAGAGCCTTTGCTAATCCAGGGGATAAGATCCTTGTTCCAGATCCAGCATATCCAGTATATGCAAATGGAAGTAGTGTTCTATGTGATTGTAATCCCATTCGTATACCACTCAAAGAAGAAAATGATTTTAAACCAGATTTTGAGGCAATTGAAAGCTTAAAAGCGAAAATGATGTTTTTGAATTATCCGAATAACCCAACTGGAGCAGTCGCCGATCTCTCCTTTTTAAAAGAAGCTGTTGAGTATGCAAAAGATAATAATTTAATTTTCTGTTACGATAATGCTTACTCCGAAATCACATTCAATGGATATAACGCTCCCAGTATTCTTCAAATTGATGAAGCATTTGAAATTGCTATCGAATTCCATTCTTGCTCTAAGACTTTCAATATGACAGGTGATCGCGTGGGCTTCGCTGTTGGAAATAAAAAACTTATCGAAGGATTAACCAAAGTTAAAACACAAATTGACTCAGGACCTCCAGTATATGTACAGAAAGTCGCCACAAGAGCACTTATGACATACAAGGATAGTAAAAAACCAAAATTTTTACAAAAAAATTTAAAAATTTATGAAGAAAGGCAAAATGCCTTAGTTCAAGGTCTAAAAGCTGCAGGTTTGGATTGTAAAAAACCGAAAGCTACTTTCTACATTTGGTTAAAATGTTATGAAAAATCTATTAATTTCACAAAAAAACTACTTGACATAGGAGTTGCAGTAACCCCTGGAGCAGCGTTAGGTAAATATGGAGAAGGCTTTATCAGAATTGCTTTAACTAGACCAAAAGCTGAGATTGAAGAAGCTTGTAGAAGAATAGCAAAAATAAATTAATACTTTAAAACTGTTACAACTAACATGTAATTTTCTTACAAAAACATATTTAATATTATATTTCTATTTTATAGGAAGACTGCAAACTGAAACAAAACGGAAAACTTGTTATCAATATGATAACAGAAATTCCATATCTAAAAAAAATATTCATCGGTTCAAATTTCTGGGGGGGAACAGAGACAAGTTTTGACGTGATCAGAAGGCAATTGACATTAGAAGGAAATAAAATATTAATTAACGATAAAAGTAATGCGTTTGATGTACTACATGTTTACACATATTTTTTATTAGCGTTTTATTTGATGAGGCGATTTAAAGGGAAAAAGCCGATTGTAATACATTCCAATACAACACCAGCAGATGTTAGGAAGAGTGTTCCCTTTGATAAAGCGGTATTATCTTTAGCAAAACCCTACTTGAAGCAATGTTATAACTTAGCTGATTTAGTCATTTGCGTTTCAAGCTTTGCAAAAGATTCTCTGAAGAAATTAGGGGTTAAGACAAGAATGGAAGTTTTACCACATGGCGTGAATCTTAGTGTAATGAAGTATTCGAGAGAGAAAAGAAAGCATTTTAGAGAAAAATTTTGTCTAACCGATGATGACTATGTTGTCTTAAGTGTTGGTCATTTGATTCAAAGAAAAGGTATCAGTACCTTTTTTAATCTCGCAAAAAAGCTTCCTGATATAAAATTTTTTTGGGTTGGACCATTTTTAATTTCGCTGGATCATAAAATTGCTTGGATGATCAAAAATAAGCCACAAAACTTAGTTTTCACTGGCTATCTTGATGATGTAGTCTCTGCTTATTCTGCATGTGATGTTTTTGTTTTCCCATCTTATAGTGAAAATTTCGGGATACCAATAATTGAAGCCGCAGCTTGCAAAAAACCTGTAATTGTTAGAGATATACCATCATATTCATGGTTGAAACATAATGTTGAGTGTCTGAAGGCAAAAAAAGATAAAGATTTTTTTGTTTACACAAAAATGCTATTAGAAAACAAAGAATTGAGAAGAAATCTAATTAAAGAAGGTTTCAAAAACGCAAAAAACCATGACATTAAAAACATCGTTAAAAGACTAACAGATTATTACAACCAAATTATACAAAACCATAACTAATACCTTAAGAAAAAAGTCATTTTCTTTTATGTATTTTATTTAATGTTGCTAATACTCCATCGCACCCATAGCTTTGCTTTGCTGAGATAATATCGAATGCTTCTTTAGCAGTGGTGAGCTGAAAAATCTTCACCAGTACATGTTTGAATTAAAAAATTAGCCGCACGTAGTATTTCTCCATTTAAAGTAGCGTCTGCTACATCAGCCATCTGGAGGATTAAAGCTTCGATTGTTTTTGGAGCTATTGGTCCAGCTATATCGTGATGAGCTGCAATTACGTGAAGAAGCTTGAGAGACGCATTTCTTTTATAAAGTTCACAAAGAATAAGTGTTAAATGATCAAGTTTTTCACCTATATATGAAAATTGATAACCTCTTTCTTCTTTAACATAAGTTATTGGCTTATAAATATCATGAAGTAATGCTCCAGCTAAAACTAGATCACGATTTACCTTTCCTCCATAAATATTCTCTGCAACGTCGGATAACGTAAAACAAGATTAGCTACAACAACTGTATGGTCTATTAATCCTTTTGTATAACTATGATGCCGTTTTTTACTTGCTGGACTACTCTCTAAAGGCAATCCTAGATTTTTTAGATTTTCATTTTCATGTGTCAGTTTTGGATTGTTCAATATGTTTTGAACAGTATTTCGAAGGTTAGTATCTTGAATCATGTTAAGAAGTTTTTTAAGGGCTTTCATTACAGCCTCTCTCTAATTTTTCAATAAAAGGTAATTTATTATCGTTTTAAATAATTCATGAGTATAGGCATTAATTCAGAACCTTTTTTTAAAAGCCCTATACTACCTTTAAGGCACTCTCTTTCTCCAAACTTTAGGATACCGTCACTAGATATTTTGCTGCCTGATATAAGAAGAGGAACCGGATCGTCACTATGTCTTTTTAATTTACACGGTGTTGAATGATCAGAAGTAATACAAATAACCCATTTTTTGATATTGATACGTTGTAACAGATTACCCAGAAAATGTTTATCGATAACTTCGATCAAATGTTTCTTAAGAGTTGCATTCCCATCATGACCTGGCTCATCTGGCCCCTTTATATGAATATAAAAGCAATTATATAAGTCAGTAATCTCTAAAATTTTTTTTACTCTTATAATACTGTCTTTTTTTAGATCTTTTGATGGAGGAGGAAGTAAAATTAAAGACATTCCAGCTAATTTGCTAATCCCTCGCTCAACCGGCATATCTAGTAAACAAGCAAATTTCACGTCATATCTTTCATTTATATTAAACAATTTTGGCAATAAATTAGAAGGGCTTCTAGAAAGAATGAGGTTTGCTTTTAATTTTCCTTCAGCATCTCGTTTTTTATTTACTTCATGTTCTTCAAGTACCTGATGACTTTTTCTTGTAAATTCATTAACTAATGCAGCGGAAATTTTTGATTCTTCCGTATTAGTGGTTGGTTCACTAACATTCAGAATCATTTTAAACTCTTTTTTAGCTATGCTGATACCATCAATTATCTCGTAGGCTGGATCAGTTATTGTAATGTTAGATGAAAGAGGATGCCCTTGACTTTTCATAACTAGAACACCCCTATATGACATTGTTCCTTTGAACTCAAAGTCTGCAGGATATGATTCCAACTTTACTTGATGGTTTATGGCTTCGCTTAACTTACTAGTTTCTTCTTCAGTTAAATCGCGTCCAGCTCTTCTATCTAAGATTCCATTATCCTTGTCCAAAGTAGCAAAATTACATCTTAGAGCTAGATCGCCATCTTTCATCTTAATGTTTGCTCCAATCGCCTCCAATGGTCCCCTACCAGTGTAATATTTGTAAGGGTCATAACCCAATATAGAAATAACCGCAGCATCACTTTCAGGTGCTACTCCCTTACCTACCGTATACATTCGCCCAAGTTTTCCTTTGCTAGCTAAATAATCCATATTAGGAGTCTTGGCAGCTTCTAAAGGCGTCCTATTTTCGAGTTCCTCTAATGGAATATCGCCCATACCATCTATAACTAAAAAAAGCAGTTTCAAATCTACTAAACCAATTTATGGGTTTTTTACTTAATTTCTTTAATTACAAACAAATCAAACATATTAACGTCTATCTTGACTTTTACCTAGAGGTACTTTTCTTTTTATTCTGTAAGAAATTTTTGCTGGAGAACCACTTTTTATTAAAAACTCACGATATGTAAGACGAGCAAGATATGTAGATACAGTACTCAATCCAATTAGTTCATTAAAAATGTCTTCATAGACATTCTGAATATCTTGAGATTTAAATGAACCAATAGGAAAGGATTCCATAATTATTTGTTTAACTTTATCAAATTTCGACATAAGAAATGGTTCAGGTTTATCTAAACTATGAACCCCACTCATAATTTCAATAAGATCAAGTAATTGTATAACCTTATTTTTTGTAACTACCCCTTCAAATGAAACAGTTATTTTATTGCCTTCATCATCATAAACATCTATTTTTATTCGTTTAGGAGGCAATTTAACAATCACATCAATAAATTAACAACAATAACAATTTCACATGTTAAATGTTTATCGGTGAATTTCACTATAGAAACTTCTAAAAAAAGGGCTAAAAAAAGCTTAATAATGAAAAATACGTCTATTTTGCAAATGTTTTATAAATTCACACTTTCACAACTACTTAATCATTAAAACCAAATCAAATTTGTAATAATTAGGTTTTTCCAGTGGAAACATAGGGGTATATGTTTATTCACAGAAAAAGGGATCAAAAAAAGATCAAATTTTTAAAATAAACTAAAAATATCGAGAAACGATAAATTAAGTTCACAAATATTCACATTTGAGTAAAATTATTATATTAGAATCCTGTCCCCCCCAAAGGTTCAAGTGGAAAATATTAAAATCAATTATTTATTAATGTGTAATCAAATAAAAAAATTCGTTAAAAACTATAAAAAAATAAACTGGAAATAATATATATCCAACTATATAATAACAATTGGACTCTATATTTTATAATATTTATTACTTCTAATCATTTTGAATATCTATTCTACTGGAAACTAAGGGGTAGGAGAGTAATACTTATCTAAATTTATTTTTTTGTAGTTGATGTTTGTTTTTTTGTATAAATTGGTTTTTATTTTTGGAGTGGAAATTAACCTATTACCTTTGCAGTTTAGGATCTTTTGAAATGACCATTGAAAGTGATGTTTTAGAAAATATATTTAATAATTTCTTACAAGGACCAAGTATCTTTAAAAATCGTGAGACTTTACGTCCGGATTATATACCCAAAAAACTTCCTCATAGAAACCAACAGATCAGGAGAATAGGTTCTATTTTAGCTCCATTTTTACATGGGTCACGTGGATCAAATATATTAATCTATGGTAAAACTGGAACCGGAAAAACAGCAGTTGTAAAATATGTTCTAAAAAAACTTTTAGAAAAAGCTCATGAAGCAGGTACAGCAATTAAAACTTGCTATATTAATTGTCGTTTGGCAGGTACTGATTATCGTGTTCTAGCAAAACTTTGTGCAAGTATCGGGATTAAAATACCATTTACTGGTTTAGCAACTGGAGAAGTTTTTGATCGATTTAAAAACGGACTTGACATAAATAACTTTTTTTTAATAATAGTACTAGATGAAATAGATTCATTAGTAAAAGTTATGGGTGACACTTTATTATATGAACTTACGCGTATAAATGAAAATTTGACTTATGGACGAACATCATTAATTGGCATTTCTAATGATCTTTTGTTCAAAGAGTTTCTTGATGCTCGTGTATTGAGCAGTCTAAGTGAAGAAGAAGTAGTTTTTCGACCATACATTGCCCCCGAATTGAATGATATCTTGTATGAAAGAGCTAAGATCTCTTTTGTTGATAATGTGCTTACAGAAGGAGCTTTAAACCTCTGTTCTGCATTAGCTGCAGCTGAACATGGAGATGCACGAAGAGCTCTTGATCTTTTAAGAGTTTCAGGTGAACTTTCAGAAAGACAAGGTAGCAATAAAATAACTGAAGATCATATTAGACAGGCTCAAGATAAAATTGAAAAAGATCGAGTAGTTGAAGTTTTAACAACCCTCCCGCTTCATTCAAAGGTCGTTTTATGTGGTACATACCTTATAAAACAAATAATGATGAAACCAGCTATTACTGGTGATGTATTTGAAGTCTATAAAGAGCTATGTGAAATTATAAATATAGAACCATTAACGCAACGAAGAGTCAGCAGTCTTATTAATGAATTAGATACCATTGGAATATTAAACACGAAATTACTTAGTTTAGGAAGATATGGCAGAACAAAAAAAATCAAATTAAACAGCAATCTTTCAGTAATTAAAAACATTTATTCACAAGATGCTTGGGTTAGTAAATTGATTAATTATAAACCTAAATATCTACTTAATCTCAAATTAAAATAAAAAATTTTATCTTAGGACTAATATACCCTAAAATTTTATTACAAAACGATTTTTGGTTTAATTTTCTCTCTAAACAAACGTAATTGCTTTTCATTATTTGCTGAGCGAAGAATGAAATAGATTACTCCTGCTTTATAATATTCTAAAATCCTTTTTACGCAACTTTTGGTGTACTATAAATTGCTGTACCTCGAACTGCCTGAATTGGGATCATTTTAGAAAATTGGTGAATGTAATTTTCAGTTTTTTCATCTGGAATAATATTGGAATAATTATATTCATTTCGAGAATTATAACCAAGCCGTCTTAAATTCTTAGGCCATACCGCTAAATCACATCGTGCATTAGATTTCACCATATTTTCAGCTTCTTCATAATCCTCAGCTACAAAAAACTCTACAAAAAACACAGCTTCAAAGTTCGAAATATCTTTATCTCTTTTTTTAGCTATATTTTGAATTTTTACTAGGTCTTCTTTAATTATTTTTGGTGAAGCTGCCAACGATATCCGCCCATTGCCTTCGGAAGCAGCAATTATTCTACTATTTGGAGATAAAGCTGAAATAAAAATTGGTGGAAATGGTTTTTGAACTGGAATTCTTTGAAGATGACCAGAAGATAATTTGAAATATTGACCTTGATAATCAAATCATTCATATGTCCGTAATCCTTTCATTACTTGAATGCTTTCTTTTAATCGTGTAACTCTATTATCATGTGGTATTCTATATGGTTTTTAAATTCGTTGCTTCTCTAGCATCAATTCCTAAAATTATTCGGCCATTAAATATTTTGTCTATTGTAATAACGGTTTGTGCTGACATTGTGGGATGCATTCTACAAGGATCTGTTACTAATGTTCCAAGATGAACTTTCTCAGTAACCATCGCGTACGCAGTAAGACAACTCCATACATTCAAATATTCTCTCTTCAAATTAGCTGATACGGGGTGATCTGAAGTCCAAATAGAATCAAATCCTGCGTCTTCAACAGATTTTGCAATGTTAAGTAATTATTGAAAATCGGTACCAGAAAGATAGAAACCAATTTTGATTTTTAAAAAATCAAAAACGTTACATCAATTGTTTGATGTTTATCATATATTTATTATATCAAAAAAACATTTTTGGAAATAGTTTAAAAGTTTTTAAATTAATTATTGGTGCTATAGCCGGTGTTGGTGTGACATCTTTTTTTCTTTGATAATCTGTTTGCGTTTGCCAAGTTCCAGAGTTTATTATTAATGTCCCCCTGTAATTTTCATAGCCAAATACATGTACATGACCCATATGTAAAATGTCAGGAACATTTTCAATAATCAATTGGTCTTTAGATTCAGGAGCTAATGAAGTTTTATTACCATAAACTGGAGCCAAATGACGACTTCTAAGAAGAAGTTTCATCGCTTTTGAAATTGATCTATCTAAATTTTGATAATTAATTTTTGGAACAGAACCAATAATATCATCTAAACTTTGTCCATGATAGACTAATATAGAAACACCATGTAATTGAATTCTAGCTGGATTCCCTAGTAAAATTAAATTATCCAAATCGGTAAGTGGCTCTATGTATTTTTTTGGAATAGCAGGTTGTGGTAATGCTTGCCTTGTAGCATCATGGTTTCCTGGTATCACAATTATATCAATATACGCAGGAATCTGTTCAAGAAACCTAGCAACAATTTCGTATTGTTCATAAATATTATTAATAGATAATTCTCTTTCTTGATTCGGATACACTCCTATTCCATCTACCATATCACCTGCTATTATTACATATTTTACTCTTCCCGCAAGCATTCTTTGGTTATTATTCCCTATCTCTCCGTTGATCCAAGAAATGAATCTTGAAAATTCCTTTTTTAGAAACGTTTTACTTCCAACATGTAAATCAGAAATAAGAACAGCACATATGTTTTCAGAAGATCTTTGAGTTACTCTCTTCGGAATATCAGGCACTATAAGTTTCTGAGCTATAAAAAGATCATTTTTACTTTTTTTTACAAGAACGCAGATAACTTGATCACATAGAATGTTTTCAGCTTCATCAATAACACTTCTGTTTGTTTTTGGAGATATAAAAACAGTTGCGGTTGAAGTTAAATCTTCAATTTGTAGTAATATTGCATTCTTTCGCTCCCGCTTTTGAGTTACAATTCCAATGATTTTTACTTCTTCATTTATTGAAGCCTTAAGCGCATCACTAATTGATATAACATCTCGTACATCTGCACGTTCTTTAAGAATCCGCTCAATTCTCTTGTAACGATTACGAAAATATTTTAAAAAATCATCTGTTTTGCCTTTCATATCAATTTGTGCTTTTGGATCCGCAATTATTTTAATCTCAGATTTGACATCTCTAGCATAGGGTTGAAAACTTTTTTTCCCGGTTTTAAAGGGGGTTGATCTAACGAAATCCTCTTCTAATTCTTTAAAATTATCTAATTCTTCAATTAACAATTGTTTCGTTATAACTATTGGTTTAGTTGAAAGTTGATCTAATTTATTTGCTAGACGTTTTACCAATTCTTCTATATCAGTTGTTTCTTGATGACTTTGTAAAAGAATAAAAGCTTCATTATCAACTTGATAACCAGATTCAATTAAAAAGCATAAAGCTTTTTTGACATTTTCGATCAGAGTTAAATTCTTCCTCTTAAAACCTTAATCTAACATCTTATTATAAAAACTAAATCTAAACTCCTTTATTTTCAGACATTTAAATAAAAGAAAATTGTATAAATTTTAGAATACTAGTTTATTATGAATCATATTTAGTTAAATTATTTGCTATCACCTAACAACTAAGTTCAACATCATCTTATTGTGATAACGAAACAATTGAACTATGGGATGAAAAATGCCGATAGTAAAGAAAAAGGTAAGAGGGCAATCGTATATTTATTATACATATTGGAATAAAGGAAAGCTTCGAGAAGAATATATTGGACGAGCAGACGATGATCAAGCGATGATAATCGCTTTGAGAAAACGTTTAGTTTGGCTTAAAAAAAAGAAAGATAAAATTCAACAAGAAATCAATAAAAATCAATCTGAATTATGGCGTCTTTCAAGATCATGGGTTTAAACTTTAAGATTATACCTTTTTTATAAAGACATGTTATCATATCACTAATATAAACTTTAAAATAAATATGGGCAATCAATATGGTAATAAATATAGAAACTGTTTTTTCTAATATTGGTCTAGTTTTTGATAATGAACTAGGAACTTACGTTCATCAAAAGACTAGAATACCAATAACTGTTAGATTTGATAACGATAAACAAAAACTCACACTCTTAGATCAAACAAAATTACCATTTGATACCTTAACATGGATGACAGCAGATTGGAAAGAGGCAGCTTTTTCGGGTATTAGAAACATGATAGTTCGAGGATCACAAGCAATAGGCATTGCAGCTGCATATAGTATGCTATTAGCAGCCAAATCCTTGGCTTCTAATAGTAAAATGTTTTTATCAGAATTAAAAAAGGCAGGTGAAATTATAAAATCGGTAAGACAGACAGCGTCTCCTCTTATGTGGGCTGTTGATAAAACATTTAAGGCAGCAGAACACAAATTTAAATACACAAATAATGTTGACGATGCAGTTCAAGCTGTTAAAGATAAAGCAGATTTTATTCTAGCAAGCGATTTAATATTATGTTCATTTCTTAGAAAGGAAGGTCGAAAGTATCTAGAGGATGGCGATGTTATATTAACACATTGTAATGCAGGCTCACTTTCATCGTCTTATGGTGGACATGCTTTAGGAATGCTTGAAGAAGCAGTTGCTGAAGGGATTGATCTTTTAGTAATCTCAAAGGAGACGCGTCCAAGATCGCAAGGATTTAAACTAACGACGTGGGAGCTTCTTAAAGCAAATGTCCCAGTAATTATTATTACTGATAATATGATAAGTAGCGCAATTAAACGTTATAATATTACTAAGATAATAGTTGGTGCTGATAGAGTCTCAAAAGATGGATCATTAGCAAATAAAATTGGAACGCATGATGTGGCAATAATTTCTTCAGCTTATAAAATACCTTTTTATGTTGCTACAACTGTTTCCACAGTTGATCTAAAAACAGAGAAAGGCGACAACATTCCAATCGAGGAAAGAAACAAAGAAGAAATATTATATTATTATCGTTTAGAAGCAAAAGATAAAAAAGATCATAGGATATTATCAGAAAAGGCATTAATGCAATGGCCTCTTGAAAAGAACATTTCAAATAAAGTTGTTCCTAAAAAAGGAAATACAACAATCTACAATCCAGCTTTCGATATTACACCACCAAAATTGATTAATTATTATATAACAGATATCGGTACATTCAAACCTACAGAAATAAAAAAATTGACAATAAAAGAAATAGAACAAAAGGTAAATAATAGATTAAAAAAATGGGGGTTCTAAAACAACAAATTATTCAATCGTTATACTAACTCTAAGATTAACAGCGTATCTACCTAATTTCTATTAAGAAAGATATTAAAGACAAATTAATTCTAATACAACTAATTAGCCGGGGTGGCTGAGCGGTTTAAAGCGCTGGACACAATTTAAAAGACCAGAATCGAAATCCAGTTCTCCCTTTGACTTAATAATTAAGAAGGACCGAGAGCATGGGTTCAAATCCCATCCCCGGCGCCAATTTATCTTTTTAATGAATCGTTGAAGAAAGAACATCAATTTTTGTAATAATTCCAACCAATTTATCTTTATCCATAACGAGAACAGCAGGGTAGCCTCTTGATAAAATTACTAAAACACCTTCAAAATTTGATGATGGGTTGACAATCATGAAACGGTCTTCCATGATATTTTGGACAGGTTCATATACAATATTTTTTTTTCTCGATGTAAATATAATTTTATCAATTAATGTAGACTCTTGAATGCTTCCAACAATTTTTCCCTTTTTTGTAACAGGTATTTGAGAAATTCCATGTTTTCTCATAAGTCTTACTACTTTATAAACGGGCTCCATTACGTCGATTGTGATAACAGGGCTATGCATGACATCTTTAGCTGAACGTTTTTCGAATACAGTGACAACTGCATCAATAATTCTTTTTAAAGTAGAAAGACGGGGGTCAACAGTACCATTTTCAATACGAGCTATAAGTGACTGACTAACTCCAGCCTTTTTCGCCAGTTCTTTTTGAGTTAAATCTGCAATTTTTCTTAAATGCTTTATATCTTTTGGTGTTGGCAACTTTAAACTTACCAAATAATACAACTCCAAATTTAAGCGGAGAGTCAATAAAGATAACTTTTTTGGGTCCTTATATGTCATTTTGACGATTCTTTTTTAGAAAGCATCTTTGACATAGCAAGTTCTTCAAGAGAAGAAATTAATTTTTTTCGTAAAAAGGTAAGGTTTTTAATATTTTCTTCTTTAGAATCGCCATTGTTAAGGGGTTTCCAAATTTTACGATAAGTCTCAACATACTCTTCTAAATGTTTTGAGATTTCTAAATATCTGTTTAACCGAGGCGTCTCTAAAATACCTAAATGCCCTAATAGAAGAATTGTATATATTGAACGGATAACATTCCTTTGAGCTTGACGTAAAGTTCTATTAAAAGCGCCACGACTTACACCCTTCCCAATTAATCGCAGTTGAGATTTATACTCATAAACTACGGGTTGTCCGATTATTTCTTCAGCTAGAACGTCAATTAGAAACGTCTCTAGTTGCGTCTGTGTTAAATGGCTATTTTCAGCTAACGTTTTTACTAAGGGATCTTCTAAAGTAGTAACTAACCAACTCTTTACCTCTTCTCTAATATCAACAAAATCCAAACTAAACCAACCTTTAAAATGGATACCGTTTTATATACATATAAAAACAGTGATGTCATCCTTTTTATTAGTTAAAAAATTGCTCAAAACTCTTTCTACTTGTTCTGTAGAACGACCAGTTTCTGAAAGCGGATGTTCTACAGACCCCTTCTTTTTTCTGAAATTACTCAACTATCTTTAATATTTGATGTATTCATCACGATGAATGGTATTTTAAAGTTGGAATAGTATCTACAAATAATCAAATAATTAAATAATAACCACAGAAAAAATTAATCTTGGATTATAGGAGGAATCAAGCATCGGCAGACGTAAACGGAAGGTCATAAAAATAATAAGAAAAACCATTCCAAAAATTTTTCAATGCCCAAAATGTGGTAATAAGGCAATAGGAATCACTATAATAAAGAACAAGGCCTTAATTCAATGTGGAAATTGTGAATTAAAAGAAGAGCTCACATCAACAGCATCGGATGAGCCGGTTGACGTGTATTGTAAATTTATTGATCATTTCTACGGAGGATCTTCAAAATCATAATTATTTTAACTCTGTTCTAAATAGATAGATATGTGATTTTGATGCGTCAAATAGAAAAATACATTCTACAAAAAATTCAAAAAAGCCCTATTCATATGACCCTTTTAGATCCTGAGAAAACACAGCCAAAACAAGCGTTAGAAATTGCTAAGGCAGCTGAAGTCGCAGGGACTTCAGCGATTATGATTGGGGGGTCAACTCTTATCACTCCTTATGCTCTAGATGAAATTACCAAAGCAATAAAAGAGAAAGTAAAAATTCCAATTATTCTTTTTCCAGGAAATATATCTGGAGTATGTAAGTATGCTGATGCCATCTGGTTCATGTCTTTATTAAACTCTACCAATAGCTATTTCATAACTGGAGCACAAATCTTAGCAGCCCCATTAGTTAAAAAATATAGCCTTGAACCTATCCCGATGGGATATATTATTGTAGGTGAGGGAGGTACAGCAGCGATAATAGGTCAAGTTAGACCAATACCCTATAATAAACCAGAAATTTCTGCGCTTTATGCTTTAGCAGCACAATATCTCGGAATGCATTTTATTTATCTTGAGGCTGGATCAGGAGCTACAAAACCAGTACCTTCAAACATGATCAAGTTAGTAAGAAGTTACATAGATATTCCTATAATCGTTGGAGGAGGCATAAGGACAGGTATAGATGTCCAAAACGCTGTAAAAGCAGGAGCAAACATAATTATCACAGGTACTATAGTAGAAGAGGAACCATTAATTAAAGAAAAAATTGCTGATTTAGTAAATAATTTACACAGTAAATAAACATTGTAAATATTAATTCTTATAATAATTAAAAGAACATTTTTCGCAAATTTTTGTAAATAATATTAAAGATTATAATTGTGTTTGATCATTCTAACCAATAGTGTCTTTATTAGTGCGTTAATACTTTGACTTTTTAGGTACTGTTTCTTGGACTTAGTTGCAACTGAAGAATATCAACGATACTTCATTCATATAGAACAAAGATTGCAAGAACTCTATAAAATCGCAAAAAAAGCAAAACAAACTGGGATTGATCCTTTATTAGAGCCTGAACCAAAGATTGCTAAAGATCTTGCCGAGATGGTTGAAGGACTAGTTGGTCCTCCTAGAGTTGCAAAAAGAATACGTGAACTAAGTGGCAAAATAAGTCTTGAAAAAATCGCGTTAAAAATAGCTGAAGAGATTGTCCATGCTAAATTTGGTCACATGGAAGAACAAGTGGTCCTTGAACAAGCAATAAAAACAGCTCTTGCTATTCTCACAGGGGGAATTACTGCAGCACCACTTCAGGGAATATCTAGTGTTAAAATTAAACAGAATTTGGATCAAACTCGTTACCTCGCTATATATTTTGCAGGTCCAATTCGGTCGGCTGGAGGCACTGAACAGGCTTTAATTCTTGTAATAGGCGACTTTATACGTCGAAGGTTAGGTCTTGATCGGTATAAACCAATTGACTTTGAGATCCGTCGTTTTATTGAAGAAATTCGTATTTATGAGAGAGAAGTGTCGCGCTTCCAGTATCATGTTTCCGATAAAGATCTTAAAATTATTATCCGAAATCTCCCAGTTGAAGTAACGGGAATTAAAACAGACAACATTGAAGTTGTCTCTTTTAGAAACCTTCCTAGAATAGAAACAAATAGTGTAAGAGGTGGTGCACTTCGTGTAATAAACGATGGTGTATTTGGAAGGTCAAGAAAGATATGGAAAATAGTGGATGAATTTGGAATAGAAGGGTGGGACTGGTTAAAAAAACTAGAAATAAAAGAAACGCAAAGTGAAAAGCCTGAATCCCAGTATATGGAAGATGTAATTGCTGGACGTCCTATTTTCTCTTTTCCTTCAAGAATAGAAGGTTTTAGACTAAGATATGGCAGAGCAAGAAATACAGGATTAGCTGCTTTAGGTATTCATCCAGCTACAATGATTATTTTACAAAACTTTCTAGCGGCTGGGACCCAAATTCGCATCGAGATGCCTGGAAAAGCAGGTATAGTGCTTCCGGTTGAAACAATAATGCCGCCAATTGTCAGGCTTAAAGACGGGTCAGTTATTCGCATCGAATCTTTATCAATAGCATCCTCTGTAAAAAATGATGTCGAAAAAATTTTGTTTTTAGGGGACCTCCTCGTAGGCTTTGGTGAATTTATAGAAAATAATAAAGCCTTGGTTCCCAGTGGTTATGTAGAAGAATGGTGGACTCAAGATTTATTATTAAAAATAAAGACAATCTACCAAGGTTCTTTTAAAGAAGCTGGAAAAGTATCTGCTATTGATCATGCTCGTTTAAAGGAATTGGTAGAAAAGCCGTTTGAAACGAAACCAACCTTTAAAGAAGCACTTAACATTTCCAAGCAACTGAATGTGCCGCTTCACCCTTGTTATACTTACTTGTGGAAAGTTATCGATGTAAATGAACTTTTGAAACTTAGAAATAGTTTAATTAAATCAGATAAAACAACAAAGAACAGTGTTATTGAAACCTTTAAGCTTCCATTGGATGTTAAATTAAAGTCTATTTTAGAACGTATACGTCTTCCACATCGAATATCCAATGGTAATATCATAATTGACGCAAACGCTGAGGCTTTAGCTTTTTGCCTTAAAATCGACGATAAAAAAATCAGGATAAAAAAGGAAAAGACTACTCTAGAGACCATTAAAAAAATATCTGGAATAAATTTCCGTGATGTTGGTGGAACCCCTATAGGTGCGAGAATGGGGCGACCTGAAAAAGCAAAACCCAGGGTAATGTCTCCCCCAGTTCATGCACTCTTTCCAGTAAGCTTGGCTGGAGGACCATATAGAAACGTATTAGAAGCCGTAAAAAAGGGAGAAATCCAAGTCGAAGTTTCGAGAAGAAGATGCCCCAAATGTAACGCCATAACCTTCAGGCGTTATTGTTTAATGTGCGAAGAAAAAACAGTTGAAGAGAACACATGCCCTAAGTGTAATCATATAATTACCGAAGCAATTTGTCCCGTCTGTAATGTTAGTGTTGTAAGTTACAATCTTCGTTCTCTAAATGTCAAGGCTATCTACAATGAAGCGTGTAAAAAGCTGGGTGTTCGTTCTATAGGACTAGTTAAAGGAGTTAGAGGTCTGACAAGTGAAACAAAAACGCCTGAACCCCTAGAGAAAGGAATCTTAAGAGCTAATCATGGTCTTTTTGTCTATAAAGATGGGACCATACGCTTCGACGCAACAGATGCACCATTAACACATTTTAAACCATTAGAGATAAACACTTCAATAAAACAACTAAAAAAACTTGGATACACTCATGATAAAGACGGAAAACCACTTCAGAACCCTAATCAAATATGTGAGCTCAAAGTACAAGATGTCCTTTTGAATAAAAAGGGTGTTGATTATCTAATTAAAACAGCCCATTTCATAGATGATCTTCTCCAGAGAGTGTATGGACTGCCATCATATTACAATGTAAATAATGTAAAAGACATCTTTGGACATCTAATAATAGGGCTAGCACCACACACATTAGCTGGAGTAATAGGAAGGATAATAGGCTTCACTGAGGCGCGAGTCTGCTTTGCACACCCCTTATGGCATAATATGAAAAGAAGAGATTGTGATGGTGATGAAGACACAGTTATGTTAGCTCTTGATCCGCTAATTAACTTTTCAAAAGCATATCTTCCAGCCCAAATAGGAGGAATAATGGATACACCCCTTCTTATACTTTCAATAATTAATCCCTTAGAGGTAGATGAAGCACATAACATTGACGTAACTAGTAACTATCCCTTAAATTTCTATGAGAGCACCCTTATTAACTCAGATCCAAAAAAGGCAGCACAATATATAGACACCATCGCTAACAGGCTTGGTTTACCAGCCCAGTTCCAAGGCTATAGTTACACTCATCATATCACAAATATAAACAATGGAAATCATGAAAGTGCATATATGCAGCTGGGGACGATGTCAAATAAAGTAGCAAGCCAACTACTCCTAGCCGATAAAATCGAAGCAGTTGAAGTAATTGAAGTAGCAGAACGTGTTCTAACAACCCACTTTATACGAGACATCGTTGGAAACCTCAGAGCCTTTACAACTCAAAAATTTAGATGTAAAATATGTAACGCAAAATTTAGAAGGATGCCGCTATCTGGAAAATGTCCTTACTGTAAGAACGAAATTGTTTTAACTGTTCATAGAGGAGGCATAGAAAAATATCTAAACATATCTAGTTATCTAGTAAAAAAATACAATATCAGACAGTATTACAAACAGAGAATTGACCTTGTGAAAGACGAGATAGACCTATTATTTAGATCAAGAGAGAAACAAATTCACATTTCAGATTTCATGTGAGGACAGGTAATTCTGGCTATAGTTGGCTGTTGCGTTTATGACCTATAATCCAAATGCATACTTGTATAAAATCAGAAATGTAAAAACAGGCTTGGAGCTACGTACAAAAATTTTGACAATTTTAGAAGCTGCTCCACAGACGGCTAAAGAAACCGCATCTAAACTCAAAAAAACATACTCAAGCATTATGCGGCAACTTCATCATCTTAGAAATGAGAAACTTATTGATAGGGAAAGACAGAAAGCGTCTTACGTGTGGTATACGACAGGAATAGGACAGAAAAAATTAAACGAGCTGATTTGATGAGACAAACTCAAAAACATTGAACCGCGGCAAGAATAAAATTGGAATGGGTTTTTATTGACACATCAGTGAATTTGAAAGGATGATAAAAAAGATTTTATGAACAGCTGATTCAGAAAGAGTAATTCTTAAAACTAGAAAAAGTCATCTTGGCTCGACACAAGAATTTTTGTCCTAAATATCAAGACCTCACAGGTGCTTTAGAATTCTAACTAATGTTGCTAATCATTACTTTGAATGTCAATATTTAATTAGTACCTGTGTTAATTTTAAACGGAACTTCGGAGGATGAAATATGAGTTCAAGAAGAAAAAAACGTGGTGACGCTCCTCTTCCGACCGCATCTGCTGGCTTGCTCAGATTTTACGAAGCAGAAACGACATCTGTTATTAAACTTCGACCGGAAATCGTCATTATTCTTTCAATAGTTTTAATCGTTGGCGTAATTATTGCTCGTATGATTCTATAGATAATCAGCCAATCGCCTTTGATGTAAAGGGGTAAGTGGCTTTGCGTTTATACCAAGTTTTTCATGAATAAATTTTGCGAATTCTTCCTTGTAACCGTGAACAGTATACACTTTTCTAGGCGAAGCTTCTTCAACATAGTTCTTGAGTTGTATAAAATCTGCGTGTGAGCTAAGAGGAAAAGCTGTTTTAATTCCATATGTGGCTGTTTTAAATTTTAATGCCCATCCTGTTACAATTGCCCAACATGCGTTTTCAATTTGCATTGAGGATCGAGATGTAGGAATAACATATACACATTGATGTTTACGAATAAGTTCCTTTCCTTCTTCATTTTTAGAATTGATGAAATCCAATGAGATCCCATATTTCATATAGACCTTGTTTACTTTAGCTATCGTTGGATGAGTAACTACAGGTATCTCCGTAAAAGTGTTTAGAAGTTTTACAATTTCTTGAGCTTTACCAGCGGAATATGCTTGAAAAACTGGGCTTCTTTTATTTTGAACCTGTTTTAAAACCCATTTGACTATATCTAAATACAAGTCTTCTCTTTCAGGAAAGACATAAAATGGATGTCCATAAGTAGCTTCTAGAATTAAAACATCACAGGATGAGGCTTTTGCTGCTTTAGTGGTCAAAGTATCAACACAGTTTATGTCCCCTGAATACAGAATGCTTGTTTCAGGCGTTTGAATTTTGTATTGTGTAGACCCGAGTATGTGTCCTGCATTATAAGCAGACACTTCGATATCATCTAGATACACGGTATCGCCAAATTTGAGAGCCTTAAAATCTAGGACATTTCCTCCTCGTGCTAAGTAAATTTCCTTTGTTTCTATTGTGGAATAATTAACTGTTTTTGATTCAAAGCCTGCGACGTGATCGCTATGTGCGTGAGAAATAAAATTTCTTGTAGTTAGAGATTTACCTTCTCTTGAATCCAAGCGAATAACGGCTTTTCGTGTTGAGATTACAGTGCCTTCTGCCCACCCGATGTTAGTATCCGTCGTTTAGCCCCCCTTATGTCAGTGTTAGTGGAGGACTTCTATTCTTAAGACAGCGTTTAGATTGATAAAGACCTCACTTCTATCTTCCCGGCTTACAATTTGAGGTAAAGGTTGAGCAAGAGTAGATCTAAATGTTACAGCATCAGCATTAGACAGCCATATTCCAGGGGGGTCATCAGAAACAGCTACAAGAATCCCCTCGTAACCAAAATCACGATCAAACACTACTCGAATTCGCTTGTCTATTTTTTTTTCAATTAATTGAAAAACCGTGGGGTTCATTGAGAAGTGCTTCTCCTATAGAAACGAATCTTTATTGCAACAAATAAAGGTTTCATTATTTAGGCATATTTTATTATTTTATTTGTTCTCATTTTTTGGTTCGTTTAATTTTCCTTCTTTTCACCTTACCTGGGCGATCAGATATTATGGCACTATTCCCCAAAGGATCTGTAATAATAATTGTAAACACAAGTTCAGCTCTTTTTGCTGCTTCCAACTTTATGTTAAATTCTTTAGACTTCATTTGATTACGTATAATCTTTGTTTTATCTAAAATCCGTTCAAGCACTCCTTCGACGTTAGAAATAAATCCTTCAGCCTTAGGTCCAGGAGATATTTTTATTCCTAACTCAGGAATTTTAATTGTGGCGGTACTTGATCTGAGAACTCTTGTTAGAAGATCTTGAGGTTTTTCAATCCTCATTTCATACTGGCATGGCTCATGAAATTCTAAGGACATGACATCACTTCGTCGAAAACCACATCTTTTACAAAGCGTCATTGTTAACAACATTTTTCCAAAATTTGGTATAACATAATTTGTTTCGGTTACAACCACTGGACATTTATTGCAAACAGGGCATACTGCCTCTTCTAAAACGTATTTTTTTATTGATAGTTCTTTCATATCTTTTTCCTGTAATTTTTAAGTGCACTAATTAAATTAATTACACACTTAAAAAATGGGGCCTCAAAGGCGTTGTTATTTTATGTCAAACGATAATCTGCACATTCGTAAGGCGGTTAGGCATTATGCTTCACTATTTACATTTCCGAGTCATAAAGTCTTGTTACTTTTTCTACTTCTTTTGAACACGATCAGCGCTATGTTTGCGTTTGGAATATTTTTTCCCTCATACGAAGGTCTTAGTATTGGTCTTTTATATGGTCTTTTAGTGTTGACACTTCCAACGTTAATAAGTGATTTATTTGTCAAATTTGTCATTGCAAAAAACGAAATCGTATTGAATCTTCGAAGATGCACCGCTCTGTCTCTAGTTTCTTGCATCTTTTGGGAAAGCTCATTAATTGCTGGAAGTCTCATTCAAAACTTATTTCATAATTATTTGATTATAATTTATGCTTCAATTTTTGGTATGAGTGGAATGATTGCTCTGCGCCTTCTGGTGTTTAGCAGCGTTTCTTTCCTTGATGAAAGTAAAGCAATCTTGTCAACAATAATCCAACCTCTATTATGTTTTACTTCAGGAATCCTCTTTTTTAAAACAGATTATGTGCCCTTGCTTTTAGTTAATCTAGAATTCCAAGATGTACGTTTCCTATTAATTGCGTTTTTTTCAAGCTTGTTAATTCTAGTATCAACAAGACTCTTCATTCATCTTGTTGATAGACATGGAAAAAAATCGGTAGGAATCGGGGCAATAGTACTCTTAAAAAGTTTCATAGCTAATTGGACTGAAGGGACAACTTCATTTATAGAGTCACATTTCGAAAAACTTGGCATCGAAACTACAATCCCTGTAACCATGCTAGCTTTTAGAAAAAAAGACCAGTCAAAAGCTGTTATGGTGATCCCTCTTTTTCATCCAGGACCATTTAAAAACATAGGAAGCAGTAATTTACCGTTTCATATTCAAAAAATGTTGGAGAAAAAACTAGGCGCTATAGTAGTTGTACCTCATGGCACATCAGGTCACGATTTTAATCTGGCTTCACAAAAACAATGTGATAAAGTACTTCAAGGAATAAACAACTTGGCCACTTTTAAAGACTTTAATTCTAAGGCAACGAAACTATTTCGTGGAAAGAGTGGTTCTGCAAAAGCAACGTGTCAATTCTTTGGAGATGTTGGCTTAGTTACCGTAACCCGTGCACCTAATAATGTGGAGGATGTTCCATTCGAGGTCGGGATAAATATCGCTTCCAAAGGAGTAAATTCAGGAGCTAAACACATCGCAGTGATAGATGCACACAATAGTATTAAACCAGGTCACAAAATACCCATATTAACTGATATCGAATTATGTGAAATTCAAAAAGCAGCTGAATCCGCGATAAATTTAGCTTTGAAAGGAAAAAGATCTGTTTTTAAAACAGGGGCTTCAAGAGTAGTGCCATCTAAATGGGGTTTGGAACAAGGATTAGGCCCTGGTGGTATAGCTACCTTTGTTTTTCAAGTTGAAGAACAAAAAGCTGTATACATAGTTCTTGATGGAAATAATGTAGTAAGTGGCCTACGAGAAAAAATTCTGGATGGCCTTAGAGATTTAAACATAGATGACGGGGAGGTTTTAACAACCGACTGTCACGCCGTAAATGCAATTGAGCTAGTTAAGAAAGGATACAACGCAATAGGCGAAGTTATTGATCATAAAGAAATTGTTCTCAAAATAAAAGAAACAGTATCTAAGGCACTACAGAATTTGCAAAGATCTGACGTAGCATATAAGATAGGAGAGATAAATAAAGTAAAAACGTTAGGAAAAGCCAATCTAATCAAACTTAGCCTACTGATTGACTTTGCCTTCAACAGAGCAAAGATGTACGCACTAATAATTTTTCCATCTGCCATTTTAGCAATTATATTACTCTTCTTTTTATTCTAATTACTGCTCTAACACTATGAGACATACTTATTTCGATTAAATAAGAAGAGTTAAAAGAAACAAAAATGATAAAAGCTACAAAATTCTAGGAAGTTAATCTCAAAAAGTACTAAAAAAAATAAAATATCTTGTGAGGCCAAAACATGACTGAAAAAGCTCAAGAAAACATTGTCTTAATTGGAACAAAGCCAGTTATGAATTATATTGTAGCATGCATGACATACTTTAACGCAGGATCGAACAACGTAATCTTAAAGGCAAGAGGACGTGCTACAAGCCTCGCGGTTGATGTAGTTGAAGTTTTACGGCGTTCTTTCATAAAGGATTTGGAGATAAAGAAAATTAACATAGGAACTGAAGAATTGAAAAGGTATGAAGGTCAAACCACTAATGTTTCAACTCTCGAAATAGTAATATCAAAACCAAAATAAAAGACAAGTAACAAACATCTCACTGAAATCCTTCAAACCTTTCCCAATAACTTTGGAAAATAGATTTTTTATAAAATGTTTATGTCAATATAAACGCTACGAATATGAGGATTAATCATGAGTAAGTTTCCAAAAATAGTTGTTTCTCCTCCCGGGCCAAAGGCCAGAGAATTTCTACGGGAAGACGAGAAATTAATTTCCGCTTCGTATGTAAAGGGATACCCCCTAGTAGTAAAATCAGCAAGTGGATGCATCGTAAAGGATGTTGATGATAATGAATATATCGATTTTAACTCTGGCGTGGCAGTTATGAATGTCGGGCACTGCCACCCCAGAGTCATCGAAGCGATTAAAACACAATCAGAAAGGCTAATTCATTACTCTACAGATTTTTATTACGATGTGTTGTTAGAGCTTGCAAAAAAAATGAACAGGTTAACACCTGGTGGGTTCTTAAAAAAAGTTTTTTATGCGAATAGTGGAACAGAATCTGTTGAAACAGCAATTAAACTAGTCAAATGGCACACAAGAAAACATCGATTTCTTGCTTTCATTGGAGCTTTTCATGGAAGAACTCTTGGTGCTCTGAGTTTTACGGCAAGTAAACCAGTTCAACAAAGATACTTTTTCCCACTTTTACCTGGAGTCACACATGTACCATATCCTTATTGTTATAGGTGCTCGTTTAAACAAACATATCCAGAATGCAATTATTATTGTATTGATTTTATTGATGAATTTGTTCTTCAAAAATATGTCCCTCCAGAAGAAACAGCAGCTATAATATTCGAGCCAATTCTGGGCGAAGGAGGCTATGTTGTTCCCCCTCAAGAATATTTTAAACGCTTGAAGAAGCTTGCAGACAGGTATGATATACTTCTAATAGATGATGAAATTCAAGCAGGAATTGGGAGAACGGGACGCTGGTTTGCTATCGAACACTGGGGAGTAAAACCAGACATACTTTGTATAGCTAAAGCTATAGCATCAGGGCTTCCATTAAGTGTGACTGTTGCCAACGAGAAACTCATGGACTGGGAGGCAGGTTCTCATGCAAACACGTTTGGTGGAAATCCAGTTGCGTGTGCAGCAGCTTTAGCTGTAATCGAGATAATAAAAACAGAGAATCTTCTTGATAACGCACTGAAGCAGGGCGACTATATAATTAAACGACTGAAGGAGATGCAAGACAAATATTCGATTATTGGTGATGTTAGAGGTAAAGGTCTCATGATAGGGCTAGAAATAGTCAAAGATTTGGACACTAAAGAACCTGGAAAAAAAGAAGCTAGAGAGATAATACTTAGAAGTTGGAGAAGAGGAGTAACTGTACTTACATGTGGCGTTTCTACTATTCGAATCTTCCCTCCTTTAACAATTACACGGGATCTCATCGATAGCGGGTTGGAAATAATCGAGGCATCAATAAAAGACGTAGAAAAAGAAGTTAAATTATAATCTTAAGTTTATTTGTCTATTTGATTCTTTGATCGGTTTATGTAACAATTCAATTCGAGAAGAGGAATTAGAAGAAATCTCTAAGCCACCATTAAAGCTTGTTTTTACATAAGCATTTATTATACGTAACCATGTCTTATCAGTAAGATTTTGCACTTCATTAGCTAAAGCTCTCCAAAGCGTTACTCTTATTTCTCCAGTTGAGTCACGTATCTTGGTAAACGCAACATTTACTTTCTCGCCTTTCTTTGTTGTTACTTCCTTAAATTCTACAGGTTCAATAACAGACCCCTCAACTGTTACATTGCTTAATCCTAGTTTTAGGCGATTAATTGGTGTTATCTGCACTGTTTTTTCCTTGAGTGCTTGTAATTCTTTTACTCCAGGCATTTTAGGGTTTTTTATTATTGCACCGGTTTTTCCTAGGTTAAGGTTAATGCCTTGTATGCTCTCTCGGGTGTATGCGCCTTCAATAAGTATCACATCGTTTTTAGATACATGTTCTAAGGAGTCAACTTGGTCGTTCCACATAGCGAGTCTGATTAATCCGGTTTCATCCATTAATGTTAAGTCCTTGATCTGTCCATTCTCACCAGACTGGAGATTAAATTTTCTCAATTGACCAACTTGAACAACTCTTGCTAGTACATTAATGTTTGACATGTTTGATTTCAATTTGCTAATCTTTGTTAGAATTAATAGAGGTTCTTTGATCTCAAATTGTGCCTCTGATAGAATATTAACTTGGCAATTTGTTCCGGCATGAAGTTCTTTTTCTTCATATAATCCTTTTCTAGCTTGTGCTCCAATAACATGTACCCAATCACCTCTTTTAACACTGTTAACAGAATCTACTTTTTCATTCCAAAGAACTAATCTAATTCTACCAGAATCATCAACAATTTCAACACGTCGTAATCTTCCTCTTCTATTTTCTCCCTTCTCAAATCTTGACTCTGGAAAAATTTGAGAAACAGCCCCAATCACGTTAACATACTTTTCATTCCCTTCTAATTCACTAATTTTACGGAAGAAATCCTTTTTCATAGGAAAATTGTCAGGGTCAATATCAAATGGAGAAACACTTATTGTTCCTCTTGATCCTACATTTAACTCTAAAGTATTACCTAACCCCTCTCTAACATATCCATGATATATTCTAACTATCTGATTTCCAGAGATTCTTTTTTGAGCCAGAGTGTTGGCGTTTTTATCCCATAAAGCAACACCTATGACTCCAGTCTTATCAGCTACAATTATCTTCACAATCTTCCCCTCTGTTCCGTCAGAACGAGAAAAGGTTTTTATGGGAGAAATAGAGAGTACTCGACCCGTAATCGTTACATCGTTTGCGCCATTGATTAAGTCTTTAATCATAACTTTTGTTTTTAACTCGCCTTCTTGTATACGAACTGCTAACTCAGAGGCAACAATATATGCAGCTCCTTCATCTGTCAACAATCCATCAGAAGCTTGCTTTTTTTCTTTAATCATCTTATTGACAGTTTCATGTGTAAGCTCACGGCGTGAAGATAGAATTCGATTAATAATTTCAGCGAGAGTTAACATTCCAGTTTATACGCCTCTTGTAGTGAAAGATTAAAATATAATCTATTGAAGATAACTTTTATTGAGGATTTCAGTTTGTCCAAGAAAGTTACTAAAAAAGAGAAAGATAAGCCAAATTACGTCTCAAGAGAGAATATGGTTGGAAAACAAGTTATCGATGCAGAAGGCATGATCGTTGGAAGTGTAAGTGACATATCAGTGGATATTGAAGCTAAAAAGATCGCGTTTAACGTAAATACAAGGTCTGGAGCCAAAATTGACATTGCAAGTGAAGATGTAGGTCAAGTTGGTGATGTTATTCTTTTAAAGAAAACAGTAGAAGCTGAAGTTATAATGCCAAAAGATGAGAAAACACAAGTTGCAGCATCGAAGGAAGGAGTAACATCTACAGCTCCTTCTGCGCCTGGTAAATGTAAGACCTGTGGATATGTAAACGATCCTACTGCGAAGTTCTGTATTAAATGTGGTACAAAACTAAAATAACTACCTAAACCTTTTCTGATTTATCAGATTCAAAAAAGTGTTCAATTTAGTTATCCCAGAAAAGGTGTGTTCTAGAGTATTCTCTTTCAGCTCAGAATTTCTAAGATAAATTCATCATCATTTCTAAAGGGTTTTCTGAGTATTCATGTTGCAGTATAGGGTCCAACACCTCTTCCAGCCATGGCAATAATAGCTGGACGGTCGTAGGTTTATATTAAACTTGCAGCTTCTCCATGCTGTTACCCACTTTTTCTCCTCCTCTTTTGATAACTTTCGTCCAACGCTCCGCCTTTTAGCAATCTTTGTGTCATCAGCAGTAGTTATTGGGCTTTCAACTTGAACCTCAAAATCTTTTAACTCAACTGATTTGACGATTTTGACTGTTCTTTTCTCTCCGTCTAGAAACTTAGCAATCAAGTCAGGACTTCCAACCGTTGCTGAAATTCCTATTCTTTGAAAATCGCTTACAGTTATCTCGCGAAGTCTTTCAAGCCAATTAGAAAGTTGGGCTCCGCGTTTATTAGTTGATATCTCATGTATCTCATCAACAATTACCCATTTTATTGTTCTAAGGGGTTCTCGCACTCTTCGCCCAGGAAGGATGGCTTGCAGTGTTTCTGGCGTCGTTATTAGCGTGTTTGGTGGTTTCAAAGCTGGCTTTCTTCTTGCACTGGTTGATACGTCTCCATGTCTAACTTGTACATTTATATCGAGCTGGTGTCAATCTCTATCATTCATCTTAAAACGTCTCGATTCAAAGCACGAAGAGGCATAATATATATTATTTAAATTCAGAGACGTCCCCTTTGAAGCATAACTGCATAAACTATTCTAATATTGGGAATACAGTAGCTTCAGTTTTTCCTGTGCCAGTTGGAGCAATGAATAGTGTATTTTTACCACTTAATTCTTGGTATCGCAAGTTTCTGAGCTTCAGTTGGTTCTTTCCAACCCAGCCTTTCTATCTCTTTTTTTAAGGGGTTAGAAAGAAGAGAGAAGACATTACTCATAAGAATGTTTTACTCATCAGTATTTAATGACAAATACTAAAACTTACCGAAAAAACGGAGCCTTGTTGGGATATAAGTTATCTGTAATTATTCGCGTTCTTTTCTGTAAATCATGTAGAGGAAAGCTAAGGCTAAGGTCACTATCACCATCACTATAATGATGTCATAAAGAAGACCAAAAAATTCCTCTGACAACTTTTCCACCATTTCTGAAGAAGTAATATTTTATTGGTATTTAAGATGCTTCTTTTTCTTCTATTTTATGAAAGGTTTTCCCCTTGAAATATGCCATTATAAGCCTTGTTGTTTGGATTAGATAGTCTTAAAAAAATGATCTGGGTAATTCTCGCATTTCTTTTAATTTTTAGTCCAAAAGGGTTGTGAACATTTAGCAACGCTTCACTCCGTCCTCTATATCCTGCATCCCAAATAGCAGTTTCTAGCGAAGCGCCACTTCGAAGTAAACTTGATCTTGGTCTTGCGAAAGCCACAAGGTCACACGGCATACTGATTACTTCGTTGAAAACAATTTTGTAAGCTCCTTTGATAACATGGATCCATCCTTCATTATCAAAAACCAATTTCTGTGTCTTTGAAACCACTCTTTTGTTGTTGGTTAAATCGAGTGCTCCTTCAGATACAAATTTTTCGATTTTTTTTACTGTGAGGTCGATGCCGTTCGTACCAATTTGCTTTTTCTCATCGATAAGTCCATCAATCAAAGGAGGGTTTGTTCTTAATCTCTTCAAAAGATCTTTTCTTCCAAGAACGGTACCGCTCTGCTCAAACCTTTCTCTTCTTGCCATGTTTGACTTCACAGTTTTTGGTTATTTTGGGACATATTCTTCCAATTTCTGAAGCATCCTTCTCTTTTCCTTTTTCTCTGTATTGGGCATTCTCTTTTCTTAGTATTAGAAACCAAATAGCTGATGCAATGATAGTCATAACGATGAATCCATAGAAAGCGATGTTTATGAGAAAGATCCCTAAATAAACACTGCCAAGCTGTGTCAAGTTTATTAAAACACATCCATAAAGTAATAAGCCTATAGGAATTAACCATAGCCCAATTAAAATAATGTAAACAAGCCTCATGTCTTTTCAACCGAAATGTTACAGAGCACTCATTATGATCTAGCGTGTTTTGGTTTTTATTGTTTAGGCGGACTCGTATAATTGTCTTTGATTGTAGAAATAGAGCCGGGGACCGGATTTGAACCGGTGTGAAGCCGGTCTGCAGCCGACCGCCTCAACCACTCAGCCACCCCGGCTTTTATATCAGCAAAATATGGTTTTTGTTTTAATGAGCTTTAATTTTTCATAATATAATTAACTCAGTTCCTAACGCTTCTCCAGGGAGACCTTTTCTAAACCTCGCTTTAAGAGTGCCTTTTCTACCGTGAATGCCAACAATTTTACCTATAAGACGATTGCCATTTGGACTGTTCCAAATTATTTTTCTTCCAATATACATTGCCGCCTTGTTTCTATCATTTGCACCTTCCACTTTTACCAAAGCATACTTATTTTGTTGAGTGCATTGTCCGCCTTGGTAGTTAACAAACAGTGCTCTCATGATTATTTTGCTCCTTTGAAAACAGGTTGCTAGGGTCTAAAGCGTCATTCAATCCTTTATAATGGTTTCTCACATTCACATCAACATTTGTTTTACTGCAAGTTCTCTTACTTTAGCAAGGTTTACATAATCGTCTCCACGTGAATCGATTGGAGTTTCCAATATGAGGGGCAGCTGTTTGATAGCTTCATTTTTAAGGATTATTTTAAACCCGTTCTCTCCTATGAAACCTAATCCTATATGTTCATGTCTATCGGTGTGGCTTCCCAGATCGCCTTTTGAGTCATTTAAATGAACGACTTTAAGAAGATTCAAGCCAATTACTTCATCCAAATGTTTTAGTGTATTAACAAGAGCTTTTCTCTCTCTAAGTTCATAGCCAGCAGAAAAAGCATGGCATGTATCAAAGCATATAGCAACTCTGCTTTTCTGTTCAACTCTGCTGATAATGTGTTGAAGATCTTCGAAGGCGCCACCTACACTGTTCTTTGTTCCTGCAGTGTTTTCTAACAAAATAATTACATCATTATCAATTGTTGAGAGAGCCTTATTACATGCTTCAGCCACTCGGTTATATCCAGCTTCTATTCCTGTTCCAAGATGACTTCCCAGATGAATTACACAGTAAGGAATGTTAAGTAATCCGCATCGATGAACTTCGGCAATAAGGCTGTCAACTGACTTCTTATAGATGTGTTTTTTTGGAGAGGCAAGATTTGGTAGATATGGCATATGCGCCACAACTGGTGCTATTTCTAAATCACTTAACTTTGAAGTGAACTTCTTTATGTTTTCTTCAGATAGATCTTTGAACGCCCATCCTCTTGGATTTCGAGTAAATATTTGAAAAGTGTCACATCCGCGTTCTAACGCTCTATCATTCGCAAGATCAATTGAACCTGAAATAGATACATGAACGCCAATTTTCAAGAAAGAAATCTCCAAAAATAAAAAAAATCAGCTTTTCTTTATTTTCAAATCACTAAAGAAAAGGCGGGTCTCCCCCATAGTTTTTTCTTTTAAAGAATTAATTCGTACTATCAAAGGAAAGTTGTTTAAAACCTTTCCAAGCATGAGACAGTAATGTGGTGGAAGCTGTCTAGCAATTATGTTGACCGTCTCAACATCAATCATTGCAGCTCTTGAAACTATTTCTAGATCATGTTCGTTTGTGAAGTTAAAAAGAAATATGTTGTCTGCTTGTCTGTAAACACTTTTTCGAATGCTGTCCGGCTGGTTAGTAATGAATGTTGTGAACATTCCAAGATGTCGCATTCTTGTCACAATGTCATTCCAATATGTCTCCCGAAGATAGAGGTGTGCTTCCTCAGCGAAAAGGAAAACAGCCTTGAGACCCCAATTTTCAAGTAACTGAGATAATTTGCTTAACAAAAATTCTACAACGATTTGCCGAAATTTTGAATTTATGTTTCGAAGATTGATGATGAGAGCACCACCTTTATCCATTTTGTCCATCACTGCTTCCAATACAGTGGCTTCTCCCCAATCATCTGTAAAAAATTTTGTATTTATTAAACTCTCAAACCTTCTTAACAACGCATCTTGAATATAATTATTTGACACAGCGCGAATAGCTGAGTTCAAATTATTAAGTGTGAGAGCACCCCGCTCTTTAAGATCCTTCCAAATCCTTCGAAACTCCCATGCAGATGTTGCTGGTAGATCCAAAATATTCTCCATTACTCTTAAGAAAACTCCAAGTCCAGCATACTGCAGAGTGACCTTAAAATCGCTGCCAGGAGTAAGTGAAATAAAACGGTCATAGAGAGAAGTCCTTCCTTCACTCTTTGTGTATCCAAGATTAATGTATTCTCCATTTATGTCAAAAACTATACAAATGCCACCTTTTGATACCAGCTGGATGAGAAGAAGCTTTGAAAGATGAGACTTCCCTGTTCCTTTTTTACCTGTTATAATGTTGAGTTTTCCATCAATAGAATTTATGTTTATTGAGATACGTCCACCACCTTTCAAAGTACCAATGTCTAAACCATTTTGCGGCTCATTTTCTAGTAATTTAATTAAGTCTGCGTCTGGGAGCTTTCTAAGCCTTGATGTAGAGCGAGGTGGAATCCAAGACACATCGTTACTAACCTTTCCTTTATTTAACGCTCCTCGAATTTTACAAGTAAAAAGCTCAGCATCTTTGATAATATTCACGAAAGACTTCATTTCAAGCGGGTCTAAGTCTACACCCTCAAGTTTTTCTGTTGATGATGATCGGAGAATGTCTTCAAGAATTCCTGGAACATTTACGTAGCCTGAGTTTATAACTTGTATTATGAGGGATTTTTCTGAATTTACGTCCTCAACAAGCAGATAATCACCTCTATTAACATCTTCTGGAGGACAGCATATGACCTGAACAGTATTGGCATCAATCTTGTAGATTTGCATCATGAAATCACCTTGTTATTGATCAACCCTCCCCCATATGGGCCAAAAAGAATCTGACGAATATTGGGTCGAAACACGGTTCTTATTCCAAAATTCTCAGCGATTAAGCGTTGCATCCCAATTATTTCGCTTGCAGAGAACCTTGACAATATGTGAGCAAGTCTTAATGTCTCAGGGTAACTTTCGACGACAATATCATTGCTTATAAGCTTTTGAACTGCGTTAATTCCTGTCTCTCTTTCTATTTCGCGGTCAACATCTAGACGGAATGAAAATTGACTGGGAGTAAGCTTTGCAGCATACACTCTGCCAAAGAAACAGAGATAATTACCATACTGCCGGCGAATAATTTCATCTAAGTCAAGCAAACATGGAGCATTACGATTGTTAATTAAATCTGCGATTCTACGACCAAATATAGTAAATTTTGTTTTTTTTGAAAAAGCCAACACCACGTTTCCTCGGCTTCTCGCCATTCGGAGCATATCATCTATTAAGGTAACAGGACTATCAATGGTCCATGCAGTAAGTGAACCATCCCAAAGTATAACGGAGTCTTCACAAGATTGTGAAAGTTGAGCTTGGAGCCACCGTTCAAGAATATTTCGAATACGTCCAGGCATGCACCAAACATCAGGTGTTGGTGCTGCTCTACTAGCACCAAAGTACATTTGACGAAGTTTATTGTAAAGAAATTGTTTATTATTCTCTGTTACATGGAAGATGAATGGTCCGTAACGAGTATAATTATACTTAACCTCATCTTTCCAGACAATTGTACCTCGGACAGCACAAAGCAAACCATTGCTAGTTTCACCTAATTCAATACTAGATGTATCCAAACCAAAAATGTGTGCTTTCTCATCGATATATGCCAGTTTTATCATATCCAAATTTTCTCCATCAAAATTGGCAATAAATTCATGTTCGTTAAGTTTGTTAAAGTCTCCAACGTAGTTTGTCGGCAAATCGATGTTTCTTAGACGATGACTTGATTCAATAGTGTTCTTTAGAGAAGCATTGCCCAGTTCTACGAAGTTATATGGAGACTTCTGACTAAAATCAAGAACTTGCATAACACTTCCTCCAGAAAATTTTCAACTCAGAAGTTAAGACTTCTTTTTTTAACCTAAGTAAACTAAATATAGAAACGCGTATAGTCTTTATAGTGGTGTAGTGGGTTAGCGTCAACCATAATTACCCCCTTTTTCGGTTTGTCGCCTAAAGTCCTTGGTGGGCTTTAGCACGACCCGCTATACCTTCATATTTGAAGTTTCATTCTAGCGACTTTATGAGTATGTAACCATATCCCTTATTGGTATGAATTCGCCTGAGGGCACCCTTCTTTGTTAAATCTGTTAATCTTCCCTTAATTGTTCCAATTGGGTAATGTATTGCATTAATTTTCATTACTTCTAATAGGTTACTAAGTGTTCGCGGTTTCTTTTTTCCCCATTTGGTAGCGAGGATCTTTGTAATGACTTCAGGACATGACGCACCTGAGGAAACAGTGACTGTAGGTAATACGTCCGCTTCGACTGTTTTTTCTCCTAATTTATGCACATGTGATCTTGCTGTTGTAGAAGTTAAGGTGAAAGCTTCAGAAACTTTACTTACAATAATCGAAAGGTCATCTAACGCTTTCATTACTTCGTCTTGAGAACCACTTAATTCAATTTCTTTATCATTTATTCGAATTCTAAGTCTGAAGGGGTGAGAACTCATGTTTTATTCTCCTTTTTTATTTTTTAGTTGTTTTAGAATCTCTTCAGTCTTCTTGATTCCCCTGCTTGTAATTCGGTATTCACCTCTACCCACTCTATCGACGATACCGTCGTTGACCATCCACGCCAACTGATTGAACATTGTCTTCATTGCTTTTCCAGTGATTTTTGATAGTTCATTGGCTGAAAGAGATTCTTTAGGTTGTTTTTGGAATTTGTTACTGATGTATGAGCCCATGAGTGCTAAGCAAACGGCGTCTTCTGCTGAAATATCCTTTGGACTTGTAAGTATGATGCCTTCTGGCGCGATCTGTAAAATTCCTTTTAAATCGTTTACAACCGCTCTTAAATCTGGAGTGAAAATTATGTCTCGAAGTATTTCATATTCAGGATATATTTTGTTTAAAAAGTCAATGAAAACTGAAAACACTGCTTCAGGAGTTCCTTCGAAGTCAAGTTTGTTATCACCAAATTCAACATGAACTTTCAAATTTTTTGATTCACTCATCTTATACTTCCTCTGCAATAGCTCTTATACGAGGTAAGTCTTTCTTTCGGAAGCCTTCGATACCATAGGTTGTAATTTTGTATTCTCCTCTTCCCACCCTTTCTACCCATCCAATGTCTACCATCTCACTTAATCTGGCTGCTACAGAACCTGGTTTTCCCCCAGTTGTTGTTATTATTTCAGCAATAGATAGGGAGTCCTTGCCAAGTCTTCCTAAACGAAAGCCAACTTTAGCTTTAAGTAGATGAAGAAGAATATGTTCTCTTTCACCTGTTTGTTCCCTGGGGACCGTTATAACTAATCCCTCGGGAGTAATCAGTAATACCTTTTCTAATTCTTTCAATAAATCTTCAAAACTCACGGTTAAAGTTAATTTTGATATCAAATTGTAATTTGGATAGATTTTAGTTAAAAAGTTAAGGAAACCACTAATCACTTCATCAACAGAACCGGAGAATTTAGCTTCCAACTTATTAACTTTTACAGTGACCTCGAGCTTTTTCTCTATAGTGCGCAATTTTTTCACCTATTTAGTAATTTTTGAAATTAGATCATCCACCCATTTTTTTCCTAAGATGGTTAGTCTGTAGCCCCCGCCGTTTTTAAGAGCTAATCCTTCTCTTCTCATTTCGCTAAGCCTAGAACCAAAGCCAGTTGCGGGGCGCCCACTTAAACTCAATAAATGGCCAACTTCTTTAGGTTCAATAGAATTTGGATCGTAGGAATACAAAATTAGCCCAATAGCTTCTTTATTGGTTAATTTATCTTTTGGAACGATGATTAATGGTCCTTCAGGTGAAAATTCTATCAAACCTGAAAGCATCATTTTTGTTTCTGAAGGAACAATGTCTGGACCAATAACTAATCCATCTATTGTTGCTAACCACTCTGGAAAAGTTTCGAGGGAAGATATGATCTCGTCTAGACTTTCACCTTCTATTTCCACATTCCCAAATGGTCTTTTTATTACAACTCTAATCTTCAATGGAAAATCGTTTAGAAATAATTTTAACGTAAATTTAAACTTTTCTACTACATGTTAACATAACGTAATATAACGTATATATTTCAATGTGAGTTGCATGTAATTCGTATTCCTAAAAAATATAATAAAATATATATCCATCACAAGAATGTTTTAATTCTAGCTAAACTCGATAATATATTATTTGATAATGCCTTTGTTTTTTAAATATTTGATCATCTCTTTTTCTGTCTTGAAAATTTTCGTAGCATGATATTCAAAGAAAGGACTTAATTTTTTAGGGAAGTAAGCAAAGACATTTTTATTGTTAGTGAAGCCATAAACCATCTCGCTCAAGACACCAGGAGATAAAACTGGTACGGGATAGTAGACTATTATCATGTCGCTTTGAGAAATAAGTTTGTAATCTCTATCAACAGTTTGGTCAATAATATCTTCTCTTGCTTCTTCAATTTCGCTAATATTGATTAATCCTTGTTTACCATCTACTTTAAATTTTAGTTTATCTTTGCCTTTTCTCTTTGCTGCTTCAGCAAATCCAATCAAATCCATTTCTTCAATATCCTCAGGATCGAAGATAATAAGATCACGTTTTCTAAGCTCATCTCGAAATCTATTCTTTGCTTTCATCTTCGATGGATCTTGCTTCATATAAGTCATAGGGTAGCTGATGTAAGCTTTCTTAATATTTAGGTCAAATAAAAGATTGATAATTTCTTCTGGGGGATCCTTATTTGTAATGACATAATTTTTCACTCCTTGATAATTGGCAATCATATTGGATATGAAAAGCTCCTCGTCTCGCCATACTAGGAGTTCTTTTAAACTAAATTTTCCTTTCCATCCAGGTTGTCTTTCAAGCCTAATCTTAATGGTTTGAATATCATCAATTATCGTTAAAAACACATCTGGTGATAATTGATTAAGATAGTGAAAATCGAAAGCAGGTATGAGATTTTTTTTCCATCTAAAACAGGCGTGGGTGCTTATTATCAGGTTTTCTTGGCTTTTTGCTTCTGTAATAATTTGTTCAAACACTGTGGCACGAAGATAGTTAAGAGTAGAAGATGACATATCTAAAATTTTGTGTTCAGGTATTTCTCTACCAAGTCTCTTTGCTGTTTCAAACATCATAGAACCTACATGAAGAACTTTCGTAGGTTTACTTGCTTTAGTGATAAGCTCTGCAAGGTTCTCTAAATATTCGTTCCTCTTGCTTCCACTAATTCCAGTCCCAACTATGATCATGTTTTAACCCTCCTTTACGGGGTTATACACGTATATTGCAAAAAGAATAAAGTCAGTCTTTA
>JAUVYS010000055.1 GCA_030602965.1 Candidatus Bathyarchaeota archaeon
GCCGTAACTTAACATTCAAACTCCTTATTCCTCCTCCAACAGGCGTTGTTAAGGGCCCTTTTATCGCCACGATGTAATGTCTGATCGCTTTAACTATGTCTTCTGGGAGCCACTCACCAATACTGCGATAGGCTTCTTCCCCTGCAGGTATAATAAACCACACAATCTTCATGTGACCACCATACGCCTTTTCTACAGCATGGTTCAACACGTTCTTCATAACTTTTACAACATCAGGTCCTATTCCATCGCCATTAATCACAGGTATAATTGTTTTATCAGGTACACTGAGACTTCCTTTTTTAGTCACGATTCGCTCTCCTTCTTCTGGAGGAGTTAAGAAATCAAATTTTGGTTCAGATTGGTTCATCGCTGTTTCTCCAAGATTCATTTCAAGATTTAAACTAACATTTCTATCTAATTATAAACTAATATGATTCTGTTGTAATCAAAATATCCAAGTGGAATTTCTTGAAGCTTGGACTAAGCTATCACAAAAAATTTAAGCAATTCGATCTAGGTCCTGGACATCCTTTCCGAGGCGACCGCTTTGCTAAGGCCATGAACTTCTTCATAAAAAAGAGTTTTCTCAACCTCCCAAACTTAGTCCTCTTAGATGTAGAACCTGCCCTAAAGAAGGATCTACTTAGGGCTCATAGCAGGGAACATGTGGATTTAATTTCACGTCTTGCTGAGAAGAACCTCCGTTACGACGCTGACACCCCTGTATCAACTTCGATGGTTGAGGGCGTACTGTGGATCATTGGAGGAGCCTTGAAAGCGGGAAAAGCGATCTTCGAAGGTGAGATCGATAGGGCGATAGCCTTGGGTTGTGGTCTACACCACGCAGGAAGAGACTATGGGGGAGGCTTCTGTGTCTTCAATGACATTGCAGTGCTGATCGAGTATCTTCGCGAGGAACATGGTGTGAAACGCTTCTTGATTCTGGACTATGATGTGCACTTCGGAAATGGAACCAGCGACATATATTACGCTGACCCAAACGTTCTCTTTATCTCACTGCATCAAGACCCTAGAACAATCTATCCTGGAACAGGCTTCACTGACGAGATTGGAAGCGGAGAGGGATTGGGTTGCAACATTAATGTGCCGCTTCCACTATTGACCTCAGGGGAAACGTACCTTCATGTCTTGAATGAAATATTCAAACCCGTAGCATCTGAATTTAGACCTGAAATAATTCTAGCCAATGGAGGAAGCGACGCCCACTTCGCTGATGGCCTGGGAAGCCTAGGATTGACTTACAAGGACTTCCACAGCATCTCAAGAACCATATCTGAGGTTTCAAACAGGGTGTGCAGAGGTCGAATGATCCTGATGATTGGAAGCGGATATAACCTAGAAAATCTACCCGCGTGCTGGTACGCTCTCGCTGCTGGGGTTTCTGGCATCGAAGACATTGATTTAAAGGAACAGCAAAGACCCCCTCAAGAACCAGCGGTCGTACATCAAAGAGTCAAGGATATGATAAAGAGTTTGAAGAATCTATTGAATGATGAATGGACGTGCTTTGGTTAGAATAGATAGCGATATTTTCGTTTTTAGGCAAAAAGTTAAGTTTTGTAACACGTATGCCTAATACAGTTATTTGTACGAAATGGAATGAAAAAAATTGATTGATGATAGAGAAATCATGAATGAGATCACATCTCTTCTCACGGATCTGATAAAGATCGATACCAGTAATCCTCCTGGCAACGAAACAAAAGCCGCTGAATTTCTCTCTGATTATTTATCGAAGGAAGGTTTTGAATCCGAAATTTTAGAGTCATCTAAAGGAAGAGGAAGTATAATCACAAAATATACGGGAGAAGGTAAAAAATCGCTGATGCTTCTCTCTCACCTTGATGTGGTTCCAGCAGCACAACAGAAAGGATGGAGCGTAGACCCATTTTCCGGCGTTGTGAAAGACGGCTTCGTCTGGGGAAGAGGTGCTTTGGACTGTAAAAGCTTGGTTGCAATGGAAGCTCTCACATTTGTTTATCTCAAGAGAGAAGGTTTCAAACCAAGGGGCAACCTCATATTCACGTCTGTGGCTGACGAAGAGAAGGGAGGAGGTTTAGGAGCTAAATGGCTTGTAGATAAGCATCCCGATAAACTTCGTGTAGACCTGCTGATCAATGAGGGTGGAGGTGAGGCGCTTCCAATCTATGGCAGAAATCATTACTTGGTTCAGGTCGCAGAGAAAGGCGTCTTCTGGACGCGTCTTCGAACGAAAGGAACTACGGGTCACGCTTCGAGACCATGGCTTGGAGACAATGCTCTGCACAAGATGTCTGGTTTTATTGATAAACTAGGAAAATATAAGCCGCCTAAAAAAGCACTAGACGTTGTACAAGCCTTTGTTTCAAGAGTTGATGACGGAAACATGAGCGCAGATCCAGGGGCTCTCTTATCTCGTGCTGAGAAAATGGATGAGACAGTGTTTGAGATAGTGAAGGCCATGCTACGTATGACTATAGTGCCAACAATGATGAAGGCCGGTGTTAAAGAAAACATAATTCCAGATGAATGTGAGGCGGTTGTGGACTGTCGTCTTCTTCCAGGGCAAGACTTCAAATATCTAAAAGAACAGTTCAAGAAAGCACTTGGAAGTCTTGAAGGACTTGAGATTGAGCCGATCCAAAGGGATCCTGGAACCATTTCCCCTTACGAAACCGAACTCTTCCAAGTCATTGAAGAACTTGCATCTGAAGCAGATCCAGGCGCAAGATGTGTTCCATTCATGGCTCTTGGAGGAACTGACAGCCGCTTCTTCCGAGAGACGTTTGGAACAATTGCTTATGGCTTTCAGCCTTTGAAGATGGATCTTCCCCTTGACATCTTTATGAAACTAGCTCATGGAGTAGATGAGAGGATCAGCCAAGACAATTTAATCTACGGAACCAAGTTCTTGGTTAACCTTGTGAAGAAGATATTGGGATGAATAATATGCAAAGCATCATTTCTTCTAGCTGTAATATTCCTGAAATTAATTTAAAGATTTCAAGAAAGGAAAAAACACTTTTATATGAATTCCAAGTGGTTCCTTTTATTATCGAACGATATTGTGATGATAACCATTAGCATAAAGGTTGGAATCCGAGAATGAAGGACGTTGAAAAACACATTAAAACTGGACTAAAAATAATTGAGTTCCTGATTGTTGGAAACATTTCTTTTAACATCGCATCAACAGTTTACGAAATATTCTTTGCAATCAGTTTTGACGCAGTCATACGCCTGATAGCAGGTATGGCAAAATGGGCCGCATTTTTCCTTTGCCTATATCTATATTACAAATATGTAAAAAAGAGACTTAAGATCAAATTAACCTAGTCAAATGGAACTTATGATTTTTAATCGCTGTAATACTTGAATTTTGGTTTTGCTTTGTTTTTCTTGTCTAGGAACTTCTTCACTGCTTGAGTTGATAAATTCAAAATATTATCCTTAGGAATAATTTCTCTCATATTCAAGCGATCAATAATAGAATCATCACCAATTTCACTTGCGATGTGAGCATCGGTTGAAATCAACATTTTCACATCATGTTTGTGTGCTTGTTTTATCATGGTCTTTGTTTGTTCAATCACTTCTTTCGAGTGTGCAAACCTCGTTAGACGAGAACAGTTTATCTCGAGTGCAATGTCGTATTCACTTGCTTTTTTCACAATTTTCTCAATGTCAACTGGAAAATAATACATGTCGCAAGGATGACTTATTGCGTGAACGTAAGGACTTTTCATGGCTCCAAGAATGGATTGAGTATTATATTCAATCGATTTGCCTGTATAACTTGTAAGTTTATGAAGACCAGCAAAAACAATGGTTTGCGTGCTCAAGAGTTCCTTGGGTAAATCCAATAATCCATTGTTGTCTAAGATGTTTGCTTCGCATCCCATCAAGACTTCGACACCAAAAATCTTCCTTGGTACACGGTTAGTAACATAGAAGTATGGTTTCTTAGGGCCACCTAAAATAGCTGGGCCATGATCTGTAATTCCAATCATCTCTAAACCTTTTTCTTGAGCGGCTTTAGCCAACTCATAAACAGTGTTAAATGCGTGTCCACTTGCAATGGAGTGAATGTGTAGGTCTATTTTAAGCATGTTATTACATCTTCTCATGTTAGTTTGATGTGAAAATCGAGATATTCCTGCTTTATCTAAAGATCTTTTGGGTTCCTAGCATCCTGAACTTGAATATATTAGATTACTAAGATTTGTTTAATATGAATAAAACCAATATATAGTCTCATTTTATTTTAGTCAAAAATTTCCTTGAGAGTTTGTACACATCATTAGTTGTTGACGCGTTCAATGCTTCCTTAGCTAGCTCTCTTGCATCACTGATCTTAACTGATCTAATAATCTTCTTCACTTCTGGTATTGACATGGGGCTCATACTGAACTCATCTAATCCTAACCCTAAAAGTATTGGAGTTGAGATTGGTTTTCCGGCCATCTCTCCACACATTCCAGTCCATATACCTTTTGAGTGGGCTGCGTCAATCACATTTTTTATTAAATGGAGAACAGCAGGATGTAGCTCGTTAAAAAGATAAGTAATCCTTTCATTCGTTCTATCCACTGCTAAAGTGTATTGTGTTAGATCGTTTGTGCCGATGCTGAAGAAGTCAACTTCTCTGGCAAATGAATTTGCTATTATAGCGGCTGATGGCACTTCGACCATTATGCCTACTTCAATATCTTCTTTGAAGGGGATCTTCTCTTCTTTTAATTCCTTTTGTACTTCTGCAATGATCTTTTTTGATTTTCGTACTTCCTCGACGCTTGATATCATTGGAAACATTATCTTTAGATTACCATACTGACTGGCTCTCAAGATTGCCCTGAGTTGTGTTTTGAATATGTCTGTTCTGTCGAGGCTTATCCTTATGGCTCTCCATCCTAAAAATGGATTCAACTCTTTTGGCATATCCAAGTAAGATGGTGGTTTATCTCCACCAATATCTAAGGTCCTAACGATTACTGGTCTTTCTCCCATCTTCATAGCTATTGTCTTGTACGCTTTGAACTGTTCTTCTTCTGTTGGCAGGGAACGTCGCCCCTGATACAAGAATTCTGTTCTTAGGAGACCAACTCCTTCAGCGCCATTCGCTAACGCGTTTGCGACTTCGTCAGGACTACCTAGATTAGCCGCGATCTCGATTCTACGATCATCAAGTGTTACTGCTGGTAAATCTTTCAGTTTTTCAAGTTCTTTTCTGCGGTGCTCTAATTCCAGCATTTGATTTTCGTATCGGTTGATTGTTTCTTGATCGGGCTTAATAATTACAGTTCCACATCCCCCATCAACAATAACCAAGTCACCAGTTTCCACTTTCTTTGTCACGTCTCCTAAGCCCACGACTGCGGGGATTCCATATTCTCGTGCGATGATGGTAACGTGAGAAGTGACGCCACCCGTGTTCGTGGCAAAACCAATTACCTTGGACTTATCTATGTTGATGGTGTCAGAAGGTGTGAGACCGTCAGCTATCACAATTGTTTTTTCATCAAGATCAGTTAAAGATTTGAATTCACGTCCAAGTAAATTCTTGATCAGTCTTTCTCCTACATCTTGAACATCTATAGCCCGCTCCTTCATGTATTGGTCTTCCATCCGCTCAAACATTGCAATGAATTTTTTCACAACCTCATCCACAGCTGCTTCAGCGTTTAATCTGGATCTGATTTTATTCTTCGCTTCAGTTATTAGGGCTGGATCCTGCAACATTAGCATGTGTGCTTCAAAAATTTTCGCTTCTTTCTCCCCAATCTTCTTAACTGCTTCATCTTGAAGCTTATCGAGTTCTTCTTTAGATTTCTCGATGACATAGTCGAGCCTTTTTAGCTCAGCTTCAACTTCTTTTTCATCAATTGTTCGACGTTCAAATTTCAATTCCTTCTCATACACGAAGGCTTTTCCTATGGCAATGTTTGGAGACGCTCCAACCCCTTTCAACATATTAATGGTTGCTCCTTGTCAGAACTTTAATTTATATCAATAGAATATGACCTTTTAAAAGAGTTTTTAACCAAAATTCTCTCTGAGAAACTGAGTTGAAGTGCTTTTTATAGGATGATTGAGTCATTATGCAGTCTAATTTTGAAATCGTCAAACGCATTACTATATTCTTCTTCAATTATGTCCATGTTTGTTACCTTAGAGAACGAGGGCCCTTTTCTGAGATGTCTCATGAGTTCATTGACTGCCCTTTCACTTCCTTCAATTAGAATCTCTACTCTTCCATCTGGTAGGTTTTTCACAAAGCCTCTTAGGTTTAATGCCTTCGCCTGACCGTATGTAAAGAAGCGGAAGCCAACGCCTTGAACGTTTCCACTAATAAATATGTGCTTCCTACATTTGTCTTGTTCTACCATAATGCTTCTTTGACCTCACATTGATCGTTTTAACGATCAAATGAAACAGAACGGTTTGATAATTCTTCGGTACGCATTTAAAATATTAATCTTCACCAAATTTAGTGTTGACTAGATCAATCAATTGTTTCAATGCTTCTTCAGCATCGCCCCCTTCAGTCTTTATCGTCACTACATCATTAAAACATACAGCTAAAGAAAGGATGCCTAAAATACTCTTAGCGTCAACCTCTTTCCCTTCTTTCGATACCCTAATATTAGATTTGAACTTGTTAGCTGTTTGTACGAACATAGCTGCGGGTCTAGCATGGAGTCCTACCTTGTTAAGGACCGTCACCATTTCTTCATGGGTACACATTTTCTTTTCCTTTTTTAATTTGATTAATGCTAACCAATTGAACATTTCAGATCTTTCAAGTAAGAATTATTTTTACTTGATATTCTGATAAAAAACTTTCGTGCGTTATTAACGCATGTAATTAAAACCAAATATTGTACGGTGAGCAAATAAATTAGGACTTTTCAGTGGTTTCCAATATCTTAAGGTTGCTGTTACAGCTAGTTCCTCTCCTGCTTGTGTTATTATTGGAAGCTTAGCCATCTTTGCAAGTGAACTGTTTGCTGTGTTAGTAATGGCTAATAGTTCTCCTCTTTTCTCGATTGCAGCTTTAGTCGCAACTAATATGTCTGTACTTTCACCGGATTGAGAAAACGCAATTAATAGAAAGTTTCTTGCTGATGGTGGAATCCATATCGGAAACTCAGAGGCTTGAACAACATTTGTTCCAATACTTGCTAAGGAAGATAGGGAATAACCCCCAGCTAGACCTGCATGATAGCTGGTTCCACTTCCTGTTATGTAGGTCATTTCAAACTTGCTGAGATCAAATCTTTTAGCTTCTCGAAGTGTCTTCGTAATATGTGTTAATGTATCTGCGACTATTTTTGGCTCTTCGAAGATTTCTCGAATCATGTTATGTTTGAATCTGCGAGATGCCATTGATATTATCGAAAAATTGATTTACTATACTCTTGAGAGCGTAATAGCTAGTGTTATGTTCTTTTTATTATTTTCTAACAATGCTCATTTCAATTTTGAATGTTAATGATAACTTTCAAAGTTAGACTAAAAAAATAGATAACCTGTGATATTGTCTAAAAAAGAAAAAGGGGGAGTTATTCTATGTCGATCTTTTTACTTTCAGGTTTCTTTCTCTCTTTCTTTTTTAAAGAGACTTCTAATACCCCGTTTTTGGATGTTGCTTTGGCACTTTC
>JAUVYS010000150.1 GCA_030602965.1 Candidatus Bathyarchaeota archaeon
CTCCACAACATACATGACACATCATACAGTTTGAAAGAGAGTTTGATTAATCTTGAAGGTTTAGGAATCCATGAGCCTCTTCCCGCCCATGATCTTAGTGTCAAGAAAGTTAGACTTTTCACTTACGTGGCAATGTGGAGAACTCTTTGCCACAGTCTCGTTACGTGTATTTTTATACCTTGGACTCCACTTCAAACAGTTAAACTCGTGAAGGCAGTAACGGGTTGGGACACATCCGTATGGGAATTGATGAAGGTCAGCGAGAGGTCAATAAACCTCGCAAGAATCTTCAATATACGCGAAGGCTTCACAGCTGAAGATGACAAATTGCCAGACAGGATGTTCCAACAACAAACATCAGGCGCTCTTTCAAAAATCGATATTGATAAAGAAGAATTCTACAACGCAGTTCACACATATTATGGTATGATGGGGTGGGACTATAATACAGGCATTCCAAATAGATGGAAACTTGAGGAGTTAGGAATAGGTTGGGCGGCAGACTTCTTAGAGGAATAATCTCCATTTAATATTTTTGACCATTTAATGTTGTAATAGAGATGATCGAAGAATACTATTCAGGACAGACATTCTGGTTCGGTTTTGAATATACACTAGAATATTGAATAATTGATCGCGCGTAGAAAAAAATTCTTTCTGTTAAGTTGCAAGAGAAATAAGCATACTTACTATTAATAGAACCCAACCTATTATCACAACAATTCTGACAACTTTTTTAAGAGAAGTAGTAAACTCCAAAATAATCCATACAGCAGTTATTGTCACAAGTAGGGTTGTAGCATCAGCAAATTTGAGAGCAAGTTCAGGTGATCCCTGCGTAATAGTCAACTCAAAGATGAATTGAATCAATGACCTAACAGCTGAATATACTAAATACAAAACATTAACAATGTCACCAACCCCCATGTTCATGTTACATCATCCAAGTTTTCTATCTGATGTAAGAATTGAAATACATTTAGATTGAGAACATATTCTAATCATTTCTTAATGTATATATTTGAATAAAAAGGGGTAAATCATCATTAGACGAAGTAAAAATGGAAAGTAAAGCTAGGGACAATCCTATTTTTTTGTAAGATTGTTCCCAAAAGAGGATGTTTTTGAAGAATGGGAAAGAGTATGTAAGAAGTATAAAATCGAAACAGCGGTTGTTTTGTCTGGATTGGGTCAGTTGAGACAGTTTCAGCTAGGTTACTTTAAAGAGAAGGGAAATTATGTTCCTCAAGACTTTGAGAACCCACATGAACTGCTATCACTCACGGGAAACATTTCTAATCAAGGTGGACAGTATAATTTCCATTTACATGCTGTTTTAGGTGATGAAGAGAAAAATGTTGTAGGTGGCCATCTCATTAAAGGAAAAGTTGAAGTGACAAACGAGATCATCTTGTTTAAATCGGATCTCAAATTTAAGAGAGAGATAGAAGAGAGAACTGGTTTGATGGGAATGTTTCTTGAGTAACAGGTTTATACATGAATGTTTTTGGTTGGGTTAAAGTAAAATAGGGACCATGTATTATACTATTTATGGGAGGGGCTGTTATGGAAGAAAAGATTGGTAAAATCTCTCATTACTACACGAAAATCGGAGTGGCTATTATCGATCTAGAAGGAGTTTTGAAGGTCGGAGACAAGATCAAAATAAAAGGTGCTATAACGGATCTAGAACAGACCGTATCATCCATGCAGATAGAACACGAGAATGTCGAAGAGGCGAAATCCGGGGAGAGTGTTGGACTGAAAGTCGATGAAAACGTTAGAGAGGGCGACGCCGTCTATAAAGTAATTGAGTGAACCATAGTTAATTATAGTGAAGGCCAATTTTAAGATAAGAGACTGTTTTGTACATGTTTTAACAATTATGAATGTTATTCAAATCTGTGTTATTGTTTCAGTGCAACTTTAAGCTCATTTTCCATATTTTCCACTATAGACTCAACTGCAATTAGGTTTTTCTGAACATCTTTACGACTGTGAACAGATGACAAATAACCATATGGACGATGACCATAGATCCCACTGTTCAATAGACGAAGAACCCATTCCATCTTGGATTCCTCATTGAGTAATTCTAGGTCAGGGTTAAAGCTCGATTGAATTCCAAGAACAACTATCTTCAACCCCAATTCATTGAAGATTTTTCTGAGGCCTGATCGAATTTCTTCACCTCTTTGAGCCAGCCTTTCATAGATTGATTTACTTCTCTTCAGAATCTCCATTGTTTTTATTCCTGCAATCATCGACATCGGGTTTGCTGAGAAGGTTCCTCCGCCAATCCACACTACGTCAGATTTATGTTTTTTTTCAGCCTGCCAGTCCAGTGGATCAACAAGACGCATTATCTCTTCTCTTCCGCCAATGGCTCCAACATGCATTCCTCCTCCAAGAATCTTGCCATACGTTGATAGATCTCCATCGACTTTAAAATATTCTTGGGCTCCTCCAGGTGATAAACGAAAACCAGTTATCACTTCATCCATAATCAGTAATGCGTCATGAGCCTGTAATTCTTCCTTTACAGCTCTGAGATATTGGACGGTTTTATCATGATCTTTCTCGTGTATTTTTGTCATCTTAACTTCGAAGACCGCCCCTGCCAAGTCTTCTTTGTTTCTTCTGATGACTTTGATGGTTTTTTCTGTGTCACCGAAGGGCACCGCCTTGACGTATTTACTGAAGTCCGTTAATTGACCCATCGACTCATTTTTCTCTTCGAAGGGTTTATTGTGGTACCAATTCAGAAGAGGGTTATAACCATGCCAACCACCTAAAGATTTTATGATTATCCTCTTTCCAGTGTATCCTCTGGCTAGTCTTGTTGCGTACATCGTTGCCTCTGTTCCACTGCAACAGAAGCGGATCATCTCCACTGATGGAACCATGCTTATGACATGTTCTGCAAGTATCAATTGTTTCTCGTTGACTATTCCCCAATGGGTGCCTCCCACAGAAGTCAACTGCTCCTCTAAAGCCTTCACAACTGGTTCAGGATTGTGGCCGAGGATGGCTGCCATGTGTCCTATCCAGTGATCTACATACTCATTGTCATCCACGTCCCAGATGTGGCAGCCCTTGGCTGCTTTAATGTGAATCGGATACGCTCCCACAGATGGAAGATTCCATGTTCTAATGTTGTGTGAAACACCACCAGGCATCACTTGTAATGCTTTCGCATATATCTTCCTGGATTTTGGCGTTCTTTTCTTGAATTCTTTTAATGCGTCTTGCAGCATTTTGATTTTCTTCACTCTTTACTTGATTCTAAATGTCTTATCATGTCACTGGTCACCACAGATGGAAGAGGCATGTCCTTCATTGTGAGAAGGCCGGGTCTAGCATTTATCACCTTGGGAATCGAGTTGATGACCATCGCAACTGTACCAATGTCACCGTTTACTCCTCCACTTATCCTCGC
>JAUVYS010000176.1 GCA_030602965.1 Candidatus Bathyarchaeota archaeon
AAGGAACTTTGGTTTTAAGCGTGGAGGATGCGGCTCGATTCATGGGTGTGAAAAAGAAGTTTGGGGTCGCAGCGGGTCATGAGATTTCACCATTGGTTCTTACGCGTTCTGATGGGACAACGCTTTACACTACGAGGGACATTGCGTACAGTCTCTGGAAGCTTGATAGGGCTGATAAAGTGGTCAATGTTATTGGAGTGGAGCAGTCCTTAGCTCAGCTTCAACTACGAGTCGCAGTCAGCCTCTTGACATCGCCTGAAAAAGCACAGAACTTAATGCACTACGCTTATGAACTCGTTAATATGCCTGGCTACAAGATGTCCAGTCGCCGAGGAAGATATGTGACCTTGGACGAGGTTATGGGTGAGTCTATACAACGTGCCTTGGAAGAGGTGGAAAAACGATCATCGTTTCTACCTGATGAAGTGAAAAAACATATTGCTGAATCAGTTGGGTTAGGAGCGATAAAATATTCATTAATAGGTGTGATGCCGTTGAAGAAGGTGATTTTTGATTGGAGTAAGGTTCTTAACTTCGAGACGAACAGCGCGCCCTTCATCCAGTACGCCTACGCGAGAGCATGTAACATATTGAACAAGGTAGAGGTAACCGTGAGGAAGCCTGATTTTTGTCTCTTAAAAGATCCGTTAGAGAAGAGTTTAGTAAAGGTGATTGCTATGTTTCCGGAGGTTTTCGTTGACGCTGTGGAAGACCTTGAGCCGAACAAGCTGGCAGAGTTCGCGAACGATTTAGCAGCTAGGTTCAACTCTTTCTACGCGAAACTACCTGTTCTAAAAGCTGAAAAACCAGCACTGAGAGACGCTAGGCTGAGCTTAGTTGAAGCATTCAAAATAACAATAGGAAACATCCTGAACCTTCTAGGAATAGAAGCCCTAGAAAGAATGTAATCTATACAGTGAAATACGATTTTCTAACTCTCTCACCTTCACATGATCAAAAATCTACACATTATGACCTCGGACGTAAAATGTTTCTTTTATCTTCTCCAGTGTTTTTCTCAATGGCTCCCGAAAGGTTTTTCAACGCTTCTTTGCGTTCTACGACTCTTTCAGCCAGTATTGTCGGAAGAATTTTTTTCTTTGTCTGACGACAATGCAGCTTGAACCTTGAAACTCTCTTCTCAACTACTTGAAGAGTTCTTCTGGTAATGCTATCACGAGGTCTCTTAGAGTTGCACCTTCATCAATCATACTTTTAATTATTACATCTTCTTTTTTCACCCATCTCTTTCCTCTACCTATACAATCGCATTGCTATTTGGCGATAGTGCGTGTGCCAGCAATGTTGAAAGAGAGTATTATTTAAACTAGTCACACAAAGCTAGAAGAGTCAGAAATAGTTAGAAAAATTGAATTCAATCAACATCTTCAATAGGAAAACAAGATAAATTGTTATAGCTTACACGAAAGAAAAATCATAAAGTATTGAAAAATATAGATATACTATGGGATTCCTCTGTCCAATAAGAGTTATATGTAAAAATTTCAGAGCAATTTTTTAATCTTAAAGATCAAATAATGGATCATAACTTGTTTGTAGCATATGCGATAATTTTAATAAATCTTTATTGAATTACTCTCTGGAGTAAGATCAAATGAATGCAATCTTAGAGCTCATTCGTACAAAAACAACTATGAAATTTATCTTGACAACAATGTCTGGGCTTATTCTAGTCTATCCTAACATCGATTTCATAGCTATTTACTTACTTCTATTTACAGGATTTAGTACCGCCTTTGGTTTTTTAATAAACGATATTTCAGATGTTGAAGTTGATAAATTAGTTGAGAAAGTTAGAAACCCAATAGTTACACAAAAAATAACTAGAAGGAAAAGCATTTTGCTGGCATTTTTCATGTTTTTAGTTTCATTATTCACTCTTTCGTTTCTAAGCTTTTATAATCAGTTACTTGGTCTAGCTGTTATTTTCATATACTATACTTATTCCTTTGGGGTGAGAGCTAAAGCCAAACCAATCCTCGACATTATATACCATTCTGTCTGTCTATCCATTTTCACACTTATGGGTTATACTCAATACAAACCTGTTGATTCCACTTGCTTGTTGTTAGCGTCCACAGTCTTTCTTCTTTCAGGTATGTCACAGATTCTTCAGGAGATAAGGGACTTTGAAAGCGATAAAAAAACGATCAAAACAACGGTTTTCTTTTTAGGAAAGAGAAAGGCCTTAATCCTGTGTTTAGCCTTCTTCACAATAGCATTCGCAATATTTCTACTAGCACCTCTATACGGCATCATTCCCTACGAATTGTTACTGCTATCTCCATTAGCGTATTTTATTGTAGCCCCAATCATTAAGACTGTGCGTGATGAAACATATCAGGATAAAATGATTGAACAAATTAGCAAGAGGAGCCCTCTAATCGCAGGTGTGTTGTTTTCTACTTTTCTTTTTTTTAAAAATTTTGATTTTATCTTTATTATTTAATCGATCGGTGAAGCTACATTAATCAACATAGCAATAAAGGTAATTGTACTAACATTACTCAGGAATAAGCAACCAATAACACACTTACCTACATAGATTGATCAACTGCGTGTAAGCTTTTACATAGTGTACTGTGGAGATATCGGGAGTAAATCGGGTGACGTCTCCAGCGGTAGGGGGGTTCGAATCCCACCCCCGCATCAGGATATACTGAGAATTGATCAGACGGACTATTATTTTCCTAGAATAAAATAAAAAATAAAAAAACGTGAGGATAAAAGGAACTATCTAATATCCAAAGAGATTAGTATCTTCTTCGTTTCTGATAGCAGTCTCTACAATAGACTGGGCGATCT
>JAUVYS010000177.1 GCA_030602965.1 Candidatus Bathyarchaeota archaeon
CTCGCAACGTCAGGTAGGTAAACATCAGGATTCTTCTCAGCCAACTTCCGGTGAACCTCCAAAGCCTCTTTGTAAGCCTCTTCTGAATCCTCAAACCTCCCCAAATCCTTGTAGAAGCCTCCGAGCGGCCCCAAGATATATGCCTTGTCTTTGCCTTTGAAGCGGTTTCTGAGACCCTCCCCAACATCTATTAGCCTCCTAAAACAAGAGTGAACAGGGCTTATTCTTGCAGATGTTGCAGCGAACACGATAGGCAAGTTTTCATCAGGATTTGACTTTGAACGATGGAAGATTATTTCCACAACATCATCATAGTTTCTGCCGAACTTGGCAATTTTGTTTTTGTAGTATTCCAATGCTCGCTCATGAGTTTCCTCCTTTTCACCTCCCACTGCCTCTTGAATGTGACGATAAGAAAACCGATAAATCCCTTCTTTTTGCTCCTTCTTTCTCAGCATACCGGAATCAATTAGCTCAGCGAGAATTTCACCAAAATTCCTGCTTGGCCATGTTTTCTCAATAGTTGCTCTATCAAGATTGTTCTCTAAATCAGTATTTATTACGGATAAATCCCTCAATAGGCTGAATGCCGCTCCACTCAAAACCTCTTCTACAACTCTTTCCAAGAACTCTTTCACGTGTTCAGGGTTCGAAAAATCAAGTCCATTTCTATAACCTTCAAGTTCTTGAAAATCAATTTTCTCAAAATTTCTCAAAAGTATTTCTGTTGAAACCGGATGCCCTTCTGCTATTTTCTTGATTTTCTCCTTTGTATGACCAGCGATTTCTATACCTAGGCGCCCGGTTATCAAACTAATGAGCTCCTCCCTCTCGCTTTCGATAATTCCAAAAAGAGGGAGTTCATTCCTTGTTATGCCTATTCTCTTTTTCGAGGAAATCACTATGTTTTCTGCCTTTTTTGCTAGGTCTCTAACATCTCTATCCGCAAGGTGGAAGTCATCAATGAACAGGAATATGTTTTCTTTCTTAGTCCTATTCAGTATCACGCCTGTCTTTTCTTCTTTATCTTTCAGTCTTACCTCATCATGAATGGACAAAGCATCCATAATATCATCTAATGTGATACTGCCTCCGACGATTTCATGCTGTTCCTCTTTGCATTTTTCTCTGAAGTATCTGTATCCAGAACCAATCAAGTAAGACTGCTTTGTACCTATTGTAATAATCTTTTCTCCCTTCAACTTTTTGACAAGTAATGCCACATGGACTAGAGTTGTCTTGCCAATTCCTCCAACACCATGAACCTCAACACCGGCACTCATCTTTCCATACAAATCTTTTAGTTCTTTTCTTCTTCCGCAAAAATCTTTGAGGTTTATATTTCCACTAGAATACCAATCAATCAAATTGTCAGCTAAATGGTGTGTTATCGCCGCAACATCTTTGATTCTAGGGCAGAATTCTTTTCTCACTTCTTTTTTAAAATCCCATACCTTCCCTGATACCTCGAAATAATGCGCTATCTCAGGATTGGTGAGCCCATCAAGAACCTTGCACTCTCTCACTTTTCGCCAATCAGGCGACTTCCCTTTCCAACTTCTTAGCTCCTTTACAATCTTCCAACCTTTATCAACAAGGTAGGCTTGATGGAGTTTGCCTTCTGCTAAAGCCACTTTGAACTCGCAATGAGTAAAAGATATCGTACCTTCATGAGTTTTCATCGGACACTCTGCCCTACAGTCTTCGACCTTACATTCTTCAATGAGCGAACCATAATGAGGGGAAATAAGAAAGAGTATCACATCACTTCTTCTTAATTCCTCTATACCTATTTCCTGAGATGTCTTACCATCTGGGACGAAATTTTCCATACCCGCGCTCGAAAGAACAGACTCCAATTGACCAAGGAGGGTCTCCCTTTCTCTCTTTAAATCCCTAGATGTTGAACTCACAAATACTCTCAGCATAATCTTTCACACCATATATATTATCATAGGCATACTTCTAAATGATTTTCCATGAGATGCAGTTGCTTGGTTGATGTGGGCGCGCGCAAAATCCACCTATGGCGGGTCATACGCTTCATCTCTAACCAAATCAACAATGTTACAATACTCCAAGATTAGCCAACTTTTAACAGCGCCACACCTCGGACATGGAAAATAGACATGATGACCCGCCTTATACTTCAGATTGTAGAATTCTCCATATGAACGGACGCAACGGACACCCTTCATAGACTCCTTAAAGTCAGCTCTGTCCTGAGGGTTGAGAAGCGCCCCTTTCATAATATACTTGAGAACGTAACGCAACGCCCTTTTAGGTGTCCGAGAAATTCGCCTTATGTCCACGATAGGAAACCCTGAAACTTCCTTCCAATCTTGAGAGATTACTCCTTGAGGGATGTAACCGCCCGAGACGATGCAGTGAACATGATAGTAGAACATACCAGACCTTGTTTTCTTACATTCAACAACGGCTAGAATGCCCTTCCAGAGACGTGCATAGCGCTTCCTATGGAAAAGTCTAATCAACGCTTTCCTCATCTGGCGAACAATGTCAGCAGATTGACGTTTTACTGGTTTCCATGTCAGTGTCAGTAGCTTCAGATTGGAACAACTTTCCATAATGGTTTTATACCGACGATACGCCCGCACATACAACTCATAACTACATGCAGGACACGTCCTATTCTTCGAACCAGAAAGAATTCTATGCCAATAACCGCATTTCATACAATGCAACGTCAGAAACTCCCGATTGCAGATGTGTCGCTTCTCACCAAAGAAGCGCTAACC
>JAUVYS010000117.1 GCA_030602965.1 Candidatus Bathyarchaeota archaeon
ACATACTTCCTTCAATCAAAAATGTAATAGAAAATGGCTTACTTGTTGGCATGGCATCTCAATGCATCTGGGGTCGTATTAACATGAATGTCTACGATATTGGCCGAGACTTACAGAGCGTGGGTGTTGTTCCTCTTGAAGACATGTTTCCGGAGACAGCCTTTGTTAAGATGTCGTGGGTTCTCGGTCAAACTGAAGATGTGGGAAAAGCGAAGAAGCTTCTGTTGACCAACATTGCAGGTGAAATTACAGAAAAAACACGGTTCGAAGAATGGTGAAGAGCTATTGGTTTTTGATTACTCAAAATTGGGTTTGAAGGTTGGTTTAGAAATTCATCAGCAATTAGATACGAAAAATAAGCTTTTCTGCCATTGCACCTCTGCGATTTCAACAGAGGAACCCCAAGTAAAATTTTATAGAAGGCTTAGGCCAACGCAGAGTGAGTTGGGAGAAGTCGATCCCGCTGCAGCCTTTGAATACAAAAAGGGAAAAGGCTTTTTCTATGAAGGGGAAGATGAAACCTCCTGTCTAGTTGAAATGGACGAGGAACCTCCTCATAACTTGAATGATGATGCAGTAAACATTTGTTTAACAGTTGCACTAATGATTGGAGCTAAACCGGTGGATGAAATCCATATCATGCGAAAAATTGTGATAGATGGGTCAAATACAACGGGTTTCCAACGTACTTGTATTATTGCTCTTGGTGGAAAAATTTCGATAAATGGAAAAAATGTTTCTATACAGACTGTGAGCCTCGAAGAGGATGCTGCCCGAAAACTAGGTGAAAAAGGAAGAGACAGCTTGTATAGGCTTGATAGACTCTGTATTCCTCTGATTGAGATCGCAACCGCCCCTGAGATCTATACTCCCGATGATGCAGGGAAAACTGCCTTGGCTTTAGGTCGAATTCTTAGGGTAACTAAAAAAGTAAAACGTGGACTTGGAACAATCAGACAAGACTTAAACATCTCCATCAATGGGGGTGCATTGATTGAGATAAAAGGAGTGCAAGAACTCTCATTAGTGCCAAAATGTGTGGAGTACGAAGTTAAAAGGCAGTACAATCTTCTTCAAATCCGAGACAATCTTTTACAGCGAGGAGTTAGAAAAGAAGAATTAAGAGAAGAATTCATTGATGTTACAGAAGTTTTTCGAAGAACTAAGTGTAAATTAATTAAACAGGCTATTGATGAAAGGAAAAGTGTCTATTCTGTAACCTTGCCAAAATTTAGGAGACTTATGAAAATTGAACTTGAACCTGATGTAAGATTTGCAACAGAACTTTCTGACTATGCCAAGTTTTGGGGACGTGTAGGAGGCTTCTTCCATACGGATGAGTTGCCTGGTTATGGAATAACGGAAAAAGAGATATTGAAATTAAAAGAAAAGTCACATGCTGGAGACGAGGATGTTGTTGTTTTTGTTGCTGACAATCAAGAGAATGCAATAGATGCTCTAAAAGCTGTTGTAGCGAGAGCAAAATTAGCGATTGAAGGCGTTCCCAGTGAAACGCGAGGTGCTAATCCCGATGGTACAACTCATTATGCAAGACCTCGACCGGGATCAGCTAGAATGTACCCTGAGACAGATGTCCTACCAGTTCCAATACTAAAAGAATATGTGAAAAAATCCAAGTTATATCTGCCAGAACTACCTGATGTGACTGTTAAACGTCTTGTAAATAAGTATAATCTTAACAAAAAATTGGCCACACAATTACAAAGCTCTAACTATCTTCCTGTTTTTGAACGGATTGCTAAGACGACAAAGACTTCAACATCATTCGTTACTGCTGCTCTCACTGAAACATTAACAAATCTTAGAAGAGAAGGTGTAAAAATTGAAAATGTAACTGATGAGAAAATTGAAAGAGTTTTTCAACTTATCGATGAAAAAAGAGTAGCCAAAGAAGCATTTACGGAGATTTTTTCATGGTTAGCTGAACACAGAGATTCTAATGTTGAGGAAGCCATCCGAATTTTGAACCTTCAAATACTTTCTGAGAATCAACTTAAGGTTTTGATTGAAAAGACAATAAAGGAGCACACATCTATGATCAAAGAAAGAGGCATAAAATCTGTGAAGCCTTTAATGGGTGTTTTAATGAGTCAAATTCGTGGTAAAGCCGATGTGACAACTGTACATAAAGAACTATCTCAAAAAGTTGAAGTAATGGTAAAAAAGCTAAAATAGTGAAAAAAAATCAAAAAAGGGTGAATTTGGAGAAAGTTAGAAATTTTTTATTCTTTCTCTTCTTTCTCTGTTGTATCTTCTATTATCGTTGGCGGCGGCGTCGTCGCCATAGTCCAACCAATCCACATAGCGATGAATGCAATTAAAGCAACTCCTAATAGCACTGGGAGTACGATAGCCCAGCGTATGTTCTCGCCTGGCACGTAGAAGAGCCAGTCTAAACCAGTTGGAGGCGGGAAGAAAAGCCAATAAACGTAAGCAACACCGACGATTAAGCTTAATAGAAATATTAGAGTTCCTAGAGTTTTATCGTTCAATATTTTGCATCTCCTATTAACACAAGATTCTTACATTGAATCCAAACTTAAAGCTTTCGAGGATCCTAATGATTTTAAGAAACATAGTGTGTTTTTCGATTTTTTCTTTGAATATTATGCGCTATTTATGAATGAATGATGCGCCATTTTGTTACTAATAATGTGGTAGCTACCTTTAATTGTTAGTCCAATACTACCCTGAGAGATTGTGTTGATTACTAAATCAAATATCTTTACAGTGAAACGAATAGCGATAATAACTGTAATGGGGGCTCGGAAATATTCTGGTTCTTTTATCTACTTATATAGGTAACATTCATCCACAGATAGCGTTTGATCTTTCGCACATTGCAACGTTTACTGTTGCAATATTTATAGGGTTCATACCAGGTTTTTTTACAGGTTGCATAGCAAGTATTGTACCTTTCTATAGATTTGGGTTAACTGAATGGTTAGGCCCTATTATTGGTTTCACAATAGTCCAGTTAAAGGGCCTATCAGGCTTGAATTGTGTAATTTTATCAAAGAAATTTCATTCACTATTCGCTGTCACTCTAGGTTACATATTTGAAAGTGTATCAACATATTATATTCTTTGATATGGCTCTTTGCTGTTTTTACCTGTGGATATAGTGAGTTTCTTGACAGACGCAGTATTGTGGGGGAATAATCTCAAAAGTATGGATCAAAATAATAGTCTTGCCTTTTTAATGGAGTTAATCCAGCGAAATAAGAGCTTAAACCAACTTTTACAGAGTTTTGGTGCGTAATCATGAGTTCTAGATTTTCAGTTATCCTACTGCCTTCTTTACAGCTTCTGCAAAATCTTCTGGTGTGACCCCTGGAGATATAATGTCTTTCTCTTCGTAGAATTCTCTTATAGTCGTCAACCCTTCATCAGCATTAACTCCAGCCAGTTTTTTCTCTAATTTTCAAAGCATATCTTCTGGATACGGAAAAAAGGTCCCCTGATATGTTAATCCTTCTGATGATTTTTTTAGTCGGTATCTATACTAATTTTAATTACACCTTTAGCAGCTTTATGTTGGCTTTCACCTATCAACTTTTTCCCACCGAACATGTTAAACGTGGATATTCGGAGTGTTTTGATAAATTAAAAATTTATTAATATCTTATAGTTTTGGATTATGCACTAGAGTATTCATTTAAAGTAGAATGATCATTATCTTTGGTGTTAACGGTGCAAGGTGACTGTAAAATTTAACTGTGTTTTATGTAATACTATGAGCCAATATTGCACCTTTAAAGTACACTTTCATTTGTCATGGGTTGGTTAAATGTTCAAGGAGATAGACGTTTCACTTAACTTTCCAAAGTTGGAGCATAGAGTTCTAAAGTTCTGGAAAGAAACGGATGCCTTTAAAAATAGAATTAAGTTGAACGAAGGAAAGAAAAATTGGTCGTTTATAGATGGACCAATTACAGCTAACAACCCTATGGGTGTTCATCATGCTTGGGGTAGAACTTACAAAGATCTTTTTCAAAGATACAGAGCGATGAATGGGTTCAACTTACACTACCAAAACGGCTTCGACTGCCAAGGTTTATGGGTGGAAGTCGAAGTTGAGAAAGAACTTGCCTTCAAGAGTAAAAGAGACATCGAAGCTTATGGAATCTCAAATTTCATCAAGAAGTGCAAGCAACGAGCCCTCCATTACGCCGCCATCCAAACTGAACAATCAATAAGACTTGGATACTGGATGGATTGGAACGATCCTGAAGAGCTGAGATTGCTCGCAGAGAAGCTTGAAGATCCAGGCAAAGAAATATCACTTCCAAGAGCCCATGGTGAAGTGACAGGTACCGCTGAGACACTTGTAGGCCAACTAGGAAATCCTGAGCTTGGGGGATCATACTTCACTTTTTCAGATGAGAACAACTACATGATCTGGACTTTTTTAAAGAAATGCCATGAACGTGGCCTATTATACAAGGGAAGAGACGTCATGCCTTGGTGTCCCCGCTGCTCTACAGCACTATCCCAACACGAGATTGTAACAGAAGGATACAAAGAATTAATTCACCCTGGAATCGTGGTGAAATTTCCCTTAAAAGAACAAAGAGGTGCATCATTGCTCATATGGACAACAACTCCTTGGACCTTATCATCAAACGTAGCTGTTGCA
>JAUVYS010000127.1 GCA_030602965.1 Candidatus Bathyarchaeota archaeon
ATTTATTTTGGCTACTGTCACAGATATTGGATAGTCATTGATGGGGAGCGGGGTCTTTTTGTTTGTAGACTCCAGTTTGCCGTCTTTCTTTACTTTGTAACTTGTAAGTTTTGAATTAGCAAGAGCTGCAATTGCAGCTAAAGCTGAAGCGTCTATCAAGTTTCCATCATGATCGAGGATGTACACGTCTATGAAGACTATATACACCTTTTCACCAACAACAATGCAGAGTTTCTTGGTGTCTATAGCTTTTGATTCTCTTATTCCTCTATCAACGACTCTTGCAAGTTCAATGGCGGCTTCTTTAGGCGGACCTGGCTCAAAGACTGGGGAAGCTAAAGGCACAAATTCAGCGTTAACGGTCTGTACACCTTTGTCAGGAGTGTCCGGATAGGGTTCTCCGACTTCAATCTTTATTCCCACGAGAACTTTTGTATCGCCCAGTGAAACTTGAGCTGACCCATTGGCTTTTTCTATAACATCTATCTCTACCTTAATTTCTCTGTAGTCAGTTAACCCTCGGCCATCCAACCTTTTTCCTTGAACTAGAAGTTTAGTAATTTTGTTTTTCATAACTTTTGCAACTATCTCTGATGAATCCACCATTCTCAACCCTCCTTTTGGCCTTCGAGGTCTTCAAGAACTTCATTCTTCACAGAGTATTTATCTCTAAGAGATTTCTTCTGCAAGTCATATATTTGATGACAACCATCCAAGGCTAGTTTAAATGTCTTCTCAAATTCTATTTGAGATAGATTTCCATCCATTTGGAGTAATGACACAGATCCTGATTGTGGCATAAGTGCAACTGGCAGGTCAGCTTCTCCAAGTTTGTCTTCAATGTCATTCAGATCTAGAACTATTTGCCCATCTACCTTTCCAGCAGCACAAGCTACCACTAGATCTCTCAATGGTATTCCAGCGTCTGCAAGTGCCAGAGACGCCACTGATATGCTTGCACATCTAGATCCACCATCAGACTGGAGTACTTCAATGAAAACATCTATTGAAGTTCGTGGATATAGTTCTACAAACACAGCTGCCTCCAAGGCTTCTCCAATTACCTTTGATATTTCGATTTCCCGCCTGGAAGGTGCTGGACGTTTTCTCTCTTCAACAGAGAAAGGTGCCATGTGATATCGACATCTAAGTAATGCTTTATCTCGCAAAGCACGATGTCTAGGATGAGCTTCTCTTGGACCATAAACTGCTGCAATGATCTTGTTTTTACCTTGTTCAATGTACGCAGATCCCATGGCCTTATTTAGAAGACCTATTTCAAATTTTATGGGTCGAAGCTCATCAGTTTTTCTTCCATCAACCCTTAAACCTTTTTTATCAATCAATTTTTGATCCTTATTCTTTTTTTCCATTCTGCTTCTTCTCCTTTTTAATGAGTTCATCTATTCTGTTTGTGAGACCAGAAGTGTGGGCTTCCACTTCGATTGTACGAATAATTCTGATTGCTAAAGCCTCGTTTTCTACATTTTTACCTCTCACTAAGATACGGCCATTTTGACCTACAACGATTTGACATCCAGTTCCTTTTTTCACCATATCTATCATCGATCCTTTCTTACCTATGAGTCTCGGAATCTTTGCAGGCGTCATCTCGACGAGGTGCCCATGAGTGATCTTGCCCAAACCTTGACCTCGAAGGGTGAGAACTGGATCTCTTGTTCTATCAAAACCTGATATAGCTGCAAGAAGTGTGTCTCCAACATTGAAGACATCTGTCAATTCATCTTTTCTAGGGTTAAATGAGCGATCGAAAACTTCGGAGACAAACAAAATAGCGTTATAAGGAGAATTAATATCGACAATCCACCCACTAAATGTCACATCTACAACTTTGCCTATTACTAAATCCTCAATTTTTGGCAGGTAAAAACCTTGGAGTGCTATCACATAGACAGTTTGTTGTTTACTTCTAATGACACCTATCCGAGAAGCATAGATTTTGCCATCTTTCTCATAGGTGTTTTCCCCAGCTTTGTATTCTCCGTCTGCAATAATGTCTCCTGGAGTAACAAGTTGCCTTTTCTCAACAATTAACGGCAAACACACCAACCTTCTTTCTTTCAAATATCGCTAAATAAGAAAATGGTTTTCTCGGTTTAAATGGTATAGGGTTATTTAAATTTAGTTCTAAAAAAGATTACTCATAACAGATGATAGTACATTTTCACTTTCTCAATCACATGATTTTACTCTGAACATTACCCTTTGTAATTCTTCCAAGCTTATCCAAAAAGGAAGCTCTGACTCCAGCAGGCATCTCAACTATTGCAACCCAAGAACCGTCAACTTGCCATTCCTCCTTTTTAATTGTTCCAAAATCTTTTACTACTCCTATTGATTGAGCTGCATATTCAGGAGGAATCTTAATAGCTGTTCTAACTTGTTCCATTTTAAGTGGCAAGATTGGCCTTAAATCTTCTATTACTCTTTTAGACTGTTCTTCTGCATCCTTGAAAGGATCAATAATCACACGAATTTGCTCCATTGCTTGTTTGATACGAAGCAGTGGATGTGGCGCTCCAGTGCGTGGATCGACACAGTTTCTTGATATTATTGAGATTATTTGTTTGCGTTTTTCATCAATTAGACGCCGTCTTTGCTCTATTGTTAATTGAAGTTCCCCTTTCTTCAGAATTGTTTCAGCTATTTTGCTCGTGTCCAACGTTTGGAAAACGTTTTTCAATTTATCTTCAGATGCACGAAGTCCTTTACTGACATCGCTAAAAATTGTGTCGGTCACCAATATTTGTGAAGTGTCAATGGGTTTGCCCTCTTTGAAGTTAAGAGCAGGATCAGGATAAACTAAGATTTCGAATTGATCTCCTGCTACTTTAAGACGTGCAGTGGTGTGTTTTTCAACCATTATTTTTTACCGACCGACTCGGTTTTCTGAAAACCACCCTTCTTTATGTACTCTGCAACCTCTTCATCAGACATTTTCCTAAACTTTCTAGTGTCAGCTGGAATTAATGCAACGCTTATTTTTTGAGCTTCCAACTTTCCTTCTATTACCTTTGATAGACACTCAATCGCAAGTAATGTTGATTGTTCCAGTGTCAAATTTTCTTTATACTTATTTTCCAAAATCTCCTTTACTGTTTCACTTCCTGCTCCTATAGCAACTGCCCTGTAACCCCAACAAGCCCCGCTGGGATCTGTTTGAAATATTTTCGATCCAGCATCATCAACCCCTCCGAAGATTATGGAAACTCCAAATGGTCGAACCCCACCATGCTGTGTATACATCTGCTTGATATCTCCGATATTCTTGGATAAGCTTTCAATGTCAACCGGCTCATCGTACATGAGTCTATTACTTTGAGCATACATCCTTGCCCGGTCTATTAGAACTCTCGCATCTGAGCTTAAACCAGCAATAGCAGCTCCGACATGATCATCTATCTGGAATATTTTCCACAAGAAATTAGGATCTTGAAGCTTAGAGGACGCTCGTTCTTCAGCTGACATAACAACTCCACTAGATGTAGCTATACCTAAAACAGTTGACCCTCTCTTTACCGTTTCAAGTGCATATTCAACTTGAAAAAGTCTTCCGTCAGGAGAAAATACCGTAATCGCACGATCATACGCGCCAGGAGCAGCAAACATAGCCATTTTTTATTCGCCTCAATCAAGATAGAGAATTAATATAATTATTGCTTCTGAATGAGTATGTAAGGAATTAAAAACTTTTTCTAATCTAAATAAAAGTTTCGCAGCACGATTCTGGTTTTTAAAATCGTTTTTTTAACGTAAGTTTTTTCCGAAGTGATTTAAGCGTCCCTGAAGCCATAATAATCTCAATACTTAGAGGTTTACCATCAATTTCCATTTTCTTTAATACGTTTTTACAGACTTCAACAAATTGATGTCCACATCTTACAATGCATAAACGCCTTGAAGGATCATAATTTATAATTCTAAAATTAGAATCTTGAGGATAAAAAACATCAAGTTTTGATTTGAATACAGCGTATTTCAATTCATTATAAGAAAAAATTTGGTTTTCCAATATTTCGAAAGCTATGTAACGTCGCTTACTTGATCTAACTGGCATTTTTTCGCGCCTATAACCTTCTCAAATTCGAGTGTAATATTACGTCTACAGCATTAAAGAAAGTAGAAGGTGCATTAATTGCTAGGTCTAATTCTCATCCTTTCTTTTTATTTATTAGCCCTCTTGCCTTTTTTCCTGCGCTACTTAACCCTCTATGAACCCTCTTTTTGTTTGTACCTTTGGTTATCCAATTTATGTCTTGATCAGATTTGATTGACGGATGATGCGGATCAACCAAGATCACTTCAAACCATTTGTAAACTCCATCTTCGTAGATCCAGTATGAGTTTAAGACTTCTAAGTTGGGAAAACG
>JAUVYS010000089.1 GCA_030602965.1 Candidatus Bathyarchaeota archaeon
ATTTCACTGGCACAGTATTCCCTCTTCTGGTTTGCAGCTCATTCTGAGCTATGTGTTGTTTTGGTTTTTAAACTATTTTATCTAATTTTTTGAAGTATTAAACGTAGATGTGTTGCTCAGAGGCTGTCCGCCAGGCGGACAGCCAAAAAAAATCACAGAAAAAGGATGAAAAAGAAAAGAGGATTAAGTGAGAGATTATCCACTCACTTCTTTCTTGATGTCCTCAATGTGCCTTACAATATAATCTTTGATTAGCTCTGGAACTGTCATTTTTTTAGCTTCTGCAACACTGCGAAGAGTCTCATAATATTGAACCTCAAATTTATTTGCCTTATCCCAAACCACACGATCAATAATATATTTTCCAGCTGGAATCCCTCTCTTTCCTTTCGGAACAACCTTAGCAAGCTCCTCTTTAAAAGCCTCCAATCCTTTTGTTTCCAGGATCTCAGCTAACTCCTCTTGTTTTTCATTCGATACTTTCATTCTTGCTATTGTGCGAGCATCCTTCCAAGTCATTAAACCTTTTTCAAGTGTAGCTTGCAATCCAGGGCTAAGATCCAATGCTTTCAGCCAATCTCCCAAAGTAGATTTTGGCAAACCTAATCTCCGAGCAGTGCTCCGTAAACCTCCTCCTCCCTTATAGACAATATCACTCAGAGCCCTGGCTCTTGTCATTGGATCCACATCCTTCTGTAAGATCCTTAGGTTTTCAATGAGACTCTCCTCTTTTGCATCCTCTGGTTTAATGTCAAGAATGATCACATCTTTTCCAACTTCAAATTCTTTTCTGAACCTCTTTTTTGCCAGGAATCTCCTCCTCCCGGTATAGACTCCGTACCCATCCTCTTCAGGTCGTGCTTTGAAAGGCTGAACAACTTTCCCGAATCTTAGCTGCTTAATGAGCAGCTGATCCTCCTTAGATTCTCCAAAAGGCTTATCATATCTCATGTTGCACTTACTAACATGAAATTTTTTGACAGGAATTTTATCCCCTATTTTTGGCTTTTCCAATGCTGTATCACCACACATCTTATCGAAAAATGAGCTTATAACTTTTGTTCTATTTACGGAGCTGTGCTCCAGTCGAACATTGAATTAATAAAAAAAATAAATTAATAATTCAAGTTAAAGACACTTCAGTGTAGCAATATTTACTATTCAGTACCTCGAAGTAACATTTATTAAGTTCTGTGTTACGTTGTGTATTATTATCGCACAGGAAAGGCGATTGATTTGGAAATCTTAGATCCAGTTGATGTTTGGATCGGTAATGTATCATACAGTCACTCCCAAAGTAAAGGAACAGAAGCGTATTATCGTTTCGCAATAAAAAGGTTTTGTGATTTCATAGATTCAGAACCCACGTCAATAATTGCAGAATATGAGAGATCAATAAATGAGAGATCTGTAAGGAAAAAATACTCTAAACTTATTCAGTCATTCATCATCAATCTAACAAAAGAAGAATATGCAGTGGGATCTATTACTACCATCATAAGTGCAATTCGGAGTTTCTTCAAATATAACGATCTCCCTCTGGGTTACATCCCAATGGCAAAAACTTGTATCACTTATCATAATCGAAGCATGACTCTCAAAGAAATAAAATTGATCCTGGCAGCCAGCATTCCAAGAGACAGAGCCTTTTATTCATTAATGATCCAGGGAGGATTAAGACCTGGAACTATCACAGAGCTCAAAATGAAACATTTAGAACCTGATTTGCATAATGGAGTTATACCCTGTGCGATCCGTATTCCATCTGAAATTTCAAAAGGGAAATTTGGATCCTATTTTACTTTTATCGGTTCAGAGGCTATATCATACCTGAAAGCCTACTTATCAACAAGAACCAACACAGCTGCTCAGGATTATTTTTTTCTTAATCGTTCTGGGCTAAAAATGAACCGGGGCTCAATCACAAACATTTTTGCTCGAACCATTGATGAGATGAAAAAAAAGGGAATCCTCCATTTTGAACGAAAAAAAGCAAAAAAGCCCCGATCTCTAAGGCTCTACAATTTAAGAAAATTTTTCAGAAAAAATGCTGGTCATGCTGGAGTTGAATATGTTAATTTCTGGATGGAGCATAAAACTGATTACAGGGCTCCTCATATTCCAGCCTCTGATATCCATTATTTTGATCGTCAAGATGTAGAATTTCAACGTGAAATTTATAAAGGAAAAGCCATGCCTCATCTTAAACTTGAAACATTTACTCCAAGCATGACAGAAAAGATCCTGGAGAGCCAGGGTTTAGAGATTGAAAAAATCAAGAAAGAAAACCAGGAATTGAGAGAAACAGTTAATCAGCTTAAGCAAGTTGATAACGACATGAGAAGGTATCTCATAGAAACTGGGATAAAACTTGAGGAAAAAATGAAAAAGATTGAGGTCTTTTTACAGAAAAATCTTGATTGAGTTCATACGTAAGTCTTATATCATACGATACCATTTAATTGGTAGTGACCAAAGAGGAGGAAAGGGAGTAAAAAACTGAGGATGAACTTTAACACTATAACAGTGGGAGATATCACTCTGCCATTGATGGCAATAGGGCTCTTTCTGATTCTGCTCTGGGCAATACAAAGGAACAGAGTGAAACAACATGAAAAATAAAAAATTTCTTCTGGCTGCCATTATATGTGTTATTGGGATCGCAGCTGTTTCACAATTATGGCTTTCCATCATAGTTCATCCAGAAGATCAGATCCAGCAGAAGGATCCCAGCCCAGCTGAGCCACAGATCAGATATTATTTCGGAAACCTAACTGGGGCAGAATGGAACAGTGAAGGGCAAATCATAAAGCTGAAGTTTGAGGATGGCACAGCCTTCACTGTGGATCATTATGTGAGGCTTTCTGGATGGAACAGATACTATACTGTAACCTATCAGCCTCCAGATCAGCTGATCAATCTCACAGAGTATGTGGAGGGAATTGCATTCAAATGAATGATTATATTCGTGGAATAATCGAAACACTTAGCTGGGTATCGCAGAAAATTACCACATATAGTGAGGATCCCCAGGCACTGGAAAAAGTCAATAAAGACGTAAGAGATGCAATGCACATAATCTTTTGTGTTTTAGGTGATAATTTCCAGGCTAAAATAGAAAGAATGGCTGCTCTTACAGTAAGACCGAAACAGGCTATTTAGGCAAAAGACCATCTTTCTCTTTTTCCAAAAACTCTTCGTAAGCATTAACGATAAGCATCCTCATTAAATCGGCATTATGTTCAAAACCATAGTATTTTTTCATAGCACCGAATCTATTTGCCATTGAACCTTGTAACTTCAGGCGAACCTGAAACTCAATCTCTTCTTTTTTGTTTTCTGGCAACTATGCTGCCTCCATATTTTGGAACTCTGATGCTTGCTCCACAGGAAATGCACTCAAAAATTATCCATTGTTTTCTTTTGAAAGTTTCCTCTCCCTGGCTGATCATTAGATCTCCACAATCTGGGCAAGTTGGCATTAATCCTCTGCCTCCCTATTTAGGTGCGTATGTGTTCTATACGTTACATTCTGTAACAGAATATTTATACATTCCGTATTATCTCTCACATTTAGGAATTTAGCTCAAATTCAACAACCTTCAGGGAAATAGATTATCAATAACGTGCTACTGTGTTACCTCCTGTAATTTCTCGACCATTTACTCCAATTTTCTCGACATCAAAATATATTAGGGACGTCCTATGCAATAAGGTGTAATGGTGTAACATCATGTCCCATGAAATCCAAGTTAGACTGAAACTAATAGGAAAAGAAGCTCAGAAATTCCAAAAACTCAAAGAAGAACTCGGGCTCACAAACAATTCAGAAGTTCTCCGTTTCATCATCAAGAGACACTACGACAACCACAAAAGCGAACTCCAGGAGACAACATAATGATCACTCAAGAACCCCAGAAAGTTTCTAAGCAAATAAGAGATCAAGTAGCTTCTGAGCTGCACTGGATCCAAGAACTTCTGATGAAAGAATCCAAAATAACAGCCCCACAGGCTAAGGATTTCCTCCGTGAAGTCATAACAACTGAGCTTTAAGCGTTTGGATAGCTGTTGAGATCAACTCTAGAAATGCAGCTTTTGGCTGTATCACCATTCAATTCTGGAGGAATCTCACAGCCCAAAATATGCGAGTGTCCGCTTGGCGGACACCATTAAGCCAGGAGAATGAGGAAAAATGACAGGGATCCTCCCAAAAAAGAAACGTATCGAATCAATGTTCTCTTTCATACAATCAGCTGATCAGGACAGAGCAACCCTCAATGAGATCAAATCTTTTATGCTCAAAAACTTTGGATTGAAATTTGAGACAACCACAAAATACGTTAAAGAGTGTTCACTGGCTGGATTCCTAATCGAACAACAGGGAAGATGGGAAGTAACAAGAAGATGGGAACAGCTCAAAAAAATGTGTGTGTGAGAGTGAGTTTTTATCTGTTTATGTGCTGTTCAGGTTGTCCGACAGGTTTATAAATATGTCGGACATTTATAGAAAGTGGAGTTTGATGGAATTGGGCAGCACAGCAGAGATCCCAGGGAAACTTCTGGCAGCAATCAGAGCAGCTCCAGGGCACTGTAAATCATATTATTGCAGAGCAATTAATGGAAAGGCTGAGAGATACTGTTATGATAAGGATTGTTATGGAAACAGCTGGAAGAGAAAGAGAGGAATCTGCATCCCCTCAGATTGCCAATATCGAAAACCAACAGTTTGGAGGAAACTCAAGAAACTGGCTGAGGCTGGGCTGATCTGGATCAACAGGGAGAAAGTGAAAGACAAGTGGATGGTCAGAGGCTGGGATTGGATGAAAGTATGCCGACCTATCAAATTTTAAAACAAAATGGAGGAATTGAGATGAATGAAAAAATAGACAGCTGGATCCTGGATCCAGGAAATCAGAGGATTGCCCTGGCAGTTCATGGAGCTGATGCAGTGGCAGCCTATATCTATGAGAGAGTGCTGGAGCCCCTGGGCTGGTGAAAGTGTTGAATGAATGGAAATGGAACTGGTATTTTGAAAAAATCAGTTACAGATCACAATTCAAAGACAAAAGAGTGAGAATTGATGAAACATGAACCCAGAAGAGCTCAGAGAAACCCAGTATAAGCTCATCATTGCCATGCTGAAAGAGGATGAGATTCTCAGGAAACAGGTGAAAGAAAAGCTGAAGTGGTGGAAAAATGGCAAAAGATAACAGAATTACAGTGCGTCTGACACCCTTCGAGAGACAGGCAATAGAGATCCTGGTCAAACAGAAAGCCTATGCAGATATAACAGATTTCACCAGAAAGGCAATCCAGAACCAGCTGAACGCTGAGGGCATGGATCCAGCAAAACTTGAAGAGGGGAAATGAAAATGGCTGGTGATTATCTCAGAGTGAGCTCATGCACTCACAGAAGCAAAGGGAGAAAGCTCTGTTATTTTCCAGGAGAGCCAACATACAAAACCAACAATAAACCGTCATGTCCTTATCATTCAAGTGGGCATCTCAAAAACTGTGCAATATTAAAGGCACATGGAAAACGTGCTGAAAGCCCTATGATTTGTTGGAGA
>JAUVYS010000048.1 GCA_030602965.1 Candidatus Bathyarchaeota archaeon
GTTACGTCGAACTACCAGAGGGTTACGATGTAAATGACATCAATGTTGATACAATCTTGCTTAATGGATTCATACATGCTGAGGTTAAACCCATGGAGATCGAAGACTACGACAACGATGGCATAGTTGACCTTATGGTCAAGTTCGACAGATCAGAGGTGCAAGAGATACTTGAAGCGGGAGAAGAGGTAGAGATAACGGTGGCTGGAGAGCTCTATGACGAAACACAATTTGAAGGAACCGACACAATAAGACTGATAGATAAGGGCAAAGGTAAATGAAAAACAAGAGTTGGACATTAAAATCCAACTTTTTCCATTTTTTCCTTCAATAGATCAATCATATGTCGAATATAATGAGCGATTGTCTTCCAGATCATAGTCTTGTTTCTGATTAGGGGTTGACAGGGAACCTCTCAGAGTGACTTTTTTGGTATGAATTATAGTTTATTATCTGGTAGTCGAGGGAAGACCATGCTTCTCTATGTGGTTACCGCACCCCTCAATTTTTTTGATCAATTATTTATTTTCTAATTTTTTATAGAACATGCGAAATTTTATTACTTATTTACCACCATACTTTATCTGGTAGATTGAGGAGACGAAAGATTTGGAGCTTATTCCAGCTTTTGAGTTAGGCGTATGGAACGCCTGGATTTTCACTCTTCCCATAATAGTTCTGTCTGCTCTTCTTGCTAAGATATTAGTTAAAAAGACATCTGGAGAAGACTCAGATCTTTCAAAGAAGGAGAAAATAATATTCACCATACATCATTTAGTTTTCCTTGCTTCATACGCTTATACTGTATTCTTGCCGCTGAAACTGGGCACTTTCTGGTTCTATGTAGGCTTGCTCAGTTATTTGCTGGGTATTCTTGTTGTGTTCTTGGGACTGCTGAGTTTTTATACTACTCCCTTGGATAAACCAGTCACTAAAGGGGTCTATCGTATTTCCAGACATCCCATGTACATTGGTAATTTCTTTACAAATGCTGGCATAAGTATGACCTGTCTTTCCTGGATTTTTCTAATAGTAACAATTGTAACAATAATTCTTGAACACAATCTAGTGACTGGTGAGGAGAGAACATGTCTTAAACAGTATGGTGATGCCTACAGAGAATACATGAATAACACCCCAAAATGGATCGGATTACCAAAATCCAGAAATTAGACGTCTGAACTTTCAAACACCCCACTATAGAGACATCCCCCGCAACCCCCATTTTTTTTAATACTGTAAATCGCTTAGTATAAAAATGAAAATTTTTTTTCAGCCTCACTATTCTTCTAGTTACATCCTTGTCTCTTATTAGGGGCTGACAGAGGGAACCCCCAGAGTGACTGTGTTTTTAAAGAAATCATCACGGGTTCTGTAAAGTCTTCGGTTGATGGCACGAATTGAAAGCGTTGTCAAAAATCGGTTGATGGTTCAGATTTGCGTATTTAAATAGCTAATTCATCTTTGTCAAGGATTACGTCTTTTTCTAGGTATTTCGTTCCGTATAGGTTTTTGACTTTGATAAAACAACGTTCTTTTCCTTCATGTTCTTTTCTGGTTACTTCTAGATTTCCATCAAATAGGTTAAGAATAGCCCTCACTACTGCTTGAGAGTGTATGACTGGGTCTAAATACCATAAAGATGCTATGTTCTTGGACTTAAATTTCATCAACAAAGAACCAAGCCACTTTATCACAACTGAAACATCATGGTTTAAGATGATATCAGACAATATGTCCAACCTAGCTCTAACCAACATTTTCCTATCCTTCTCTGCTTTTCCCATCAAATCATCTAAAGTAATGTTGAAACCAGAGAGATCACTCAAATCAGAGAACTTCTTGATTGAAGGATGTTCTTTGGCTAATTGATACAAACGTTCATTGACTAAACAATATAAATTTGGAGTTTCAGCAATTTTATTTATTATTTGAGTCGCTTTTGGATTAGTAGACACAAAGAGGCAACCCTCATTCCTCGAACACCCTTTTCTGATAAAGTTCCCCAGAAACAGCTCAGTCTCTTCTAAAGGAGGAGACGTTAAAATAATCGAAAACCCTTCAGGTATCCCTCCAAACAATACATCATCAAGCATTATCGTACCTGTTGAAACACGTGGATACGCTTTTGAATATAGAACCCTCTCGATAGCATAATTCAACCAATCAATATGTGTATCTTCAGCTGCCTTATTGGATAAGAGTATCCTCTTCAACCACCCCTCATCCATTTCACTAGCCTGCTTAGCGTAGAGAGCTGAAGCATCTTCTTCAAGTTTCAAGTCATACCTTAAAAATTTTAAAATTTTATCTGTATCATTTTTCTCTAGCAAAGACATTTCCTCTTTAATTCTATTTCACTTATCGCAGACAATCAAGATAGTTGCTAAAATTTTTGAACTAAGTCGGTTATTAAAGTTATTCACACTCACAGTAAAAAATTCTGTCACGAAAAATTCAATTCTCATAGGAAAATTCATCACAAAAGAGTTAACAGCATCGATTTCCCTCTTCATTAATATCATTAATAATGATGCTAAAAATTAGAAATAAATGTAATTATCCGTTCGAAAAAGATGTTTTGAAAAGATCTTTCTCATCTGGTTATCTTTTATCTAGTTATCTGGTTATCTCTAAAAACCATCTCGATATCTCTAAAAACTGTCTTGATATCTCCAAAAACTATCTGGTTATCTCAAAATATCTTACCCAGTTATCTCGATATCTCTATAAAGCATCTTGATATCTCTGAAAAATATCTGGATATCTCCATTTTTTATCCGAGTATTCGATCCAATTATCTTAGAATTCGAAGAAATTATGTGAATGGCTTCAAATATCTTAGAATCTAACGAATTTTTCTCAGTGTTCTACGTATTTTCCTTAGTAAACCGTGTTTTTTTACCTTAAGATCTAGGATCTTAAGATTATTTCTATCTATCTGGATTTCGACGAGTAAAGGTTACATAAGTAATCTTTACCACCAGCCAACGGGAGATATTTTGAGCCCCGTTGTGATTACATATGTATATAATATAATAAGGGAGAAACTGCACTTTTCCCTTGGTTTTCAGCGTTTTCCCTATCTTAAGATCTATTTCATCCAGTTATCTCTTTATCCCATCCCAATATCTTTTTCGAGCAGGTGATCACATCTATTTCTAATTCAATGTGCCTTTACGAGTGTATTTTTGCGTCTAAAGATCAATCCGTTAGGGATCACTTATAATTCTCCATTAAGATCGTTGTAAAATTGCATATGCGATAATTCTATTTTCATTAGAGAAAGGAAACCCCTTACATCTCGCAGTTTGGGGGCACAACAGGTTCAGCTTCTTAGGCTGAAAACAAAAAGCAGACTTTCTTGTCCAGTACAACATTTACTATGTTTTAACATAAAAAGCGGTGAATACCAGCCTTCACCACCGGCCCCTAACAATATTCGCTTCATTGATTATGAAATAAAAACTTTCCATGATATGCTATTAAGACGTTCAAAAAGTAAAGATTTTGAGAATAACACTTGGAAGACGTATAGATATTTTTTGTTTAGGTTTCTGAAATGGGTTAACAAATCACTTAGGGATATAACAGTATCAGATATTTTATCTTATGAAGCATATTTGAAGTTGAATAGAGGCTATTCAGCTAATTCACTGGTGCTTAATGGTGTTGTAATTAAAAAATATGCTAAATGTCTACGTAAACAGTATACAAATTGGAGTGACATCTATGACTTTTATGTTGATGAAGGTTTACCACCTAAGGAAGACAGTGAAGAGATTAGACGTCAGAAAGCTAAGGATTTACCAACTGACATTGAAGTTGAAAGATTAATTCAAAGTGCCAAATGCATTAGAGATAAAGCAATTATTCTCTGTTTATCCCATGCTGGTCTAAGAGTTTCAGAAGCATATGAAATGAACTGGTGTGATGTAGACTTCAGTAATAAACTATTATGGGTGCGAACTAAAGGTCGCAATGGTAGAAAAAATAGTGTAAGAATAGACAATCAAACATTAAACGCACTAAATGAATTATACAATCAACAAAATAATGGTGACAATAGATCCCATAATGAATCAAATAATAACAATAACAGTGGGGTACATAACCAAATATATACTAAATATAATAACGTTAACAATAATGAAAACTACTCTTCTAAAGATAAAGCGATATTTATCGGTCAACAAGGACGATTAAAGACACATGGTACAGAGCGAATAGTCAAATTAACAGCTAAGAGAGCTGGTATTACTAAAAACATCTATCCGCATATTCTCAGAAATTACTGTTTAACTAAGTGCGCATTAAAAAGCTCTGAAGCATTAGCTAGAAGACAAGCAAGATACAAAGCAACCAATATGACGCAACATTACATCATTTTGACTGATGAGATGTATTGGAGAGAATATGATAAAGTTTGGAATTGTGAATGATGGTTAATGTTACTTATTAGAAATCAAAATAGTTTGGAAAAAAATTGAAAAATTATTTATATTAAACTACATTTGTAAATAAAATTATGGAGAGAGCTGATTTTGAATAAGAAAACAATTTATGTGTTAATAATAATTGGTGTTTCTTTAAGTATTTCTGGTTATGTTGTTTCAAATTATGAAATTAGTACACAAGAACCATACATTGATACTGAGATTATATCCGATGATACATATGTAAAAACAATAGGCGGATCTTATTACTATACCTATTATGCGGAGCTAGCATATGGACAAGAAATGACAGTTGAAATTATCAGTGATAATAAAGTTGGAATGTGGATTTGGCATAATGCACAAACTATTTTCCTAGAGACTTGTAAGACATATAGTAATGTTTTTACTGAATGGGGAACTTACAAATTTAGTTTTGAAGTCCCAATATATTATAGTCACTCTGCAACTTATCAACTTCACATCTTAATAACAGAAGAGGTTGAAAAGATAAGAACAAACATAATTAGACCTTATGAAAGTCTTATCATCATTTCTTATATTGGTGTACCAATCCTCATAGTAGGAATAGTTAGTTTATTCCGCACTCAACAAAATAAACCTGAGTCTCTTTCAAAAAAAATAACCAAACAAAGTTGAATAATTGAATTAAAAATAATTCATCGAATCGGCATTCAGATAATAGCAGTTCTCTTTTACTATAAATCAAATGAATATCTCAATCAACTATTTTAGAATAAAAACTACTCTTCTAAACTAATCAAATAATAATCATAATATAATAACGATGATAACAAATCATAGATTTTCTATAAATTTCAATTTATTGAATTATTTGTGTAAATAATTGACTTCTGTTGTCTAGACCCCATTAACATAGATTAGACAATTACATCTATATAATCTGATTCTATATGTAGTAGAATTGAGAGAGTAAGATTTCGACAATTCCACTTGTATAAGCGAGGAGAACTTCATTGCATATTAGTACTTTAAAAAATATTCGAAGGAATTTACCTATTGCTCTTCTGTTCAGTTTGTATTTATTATCTAGTGTCCAGACTCAATTTGTAAGAATTTCAGCTAGGACGAACGTCCTCTTAATAGAACCAAATGCTGACTCTTTTGTTGATAATAAAAATATGATCGGTGATTCTCGAGTGAATTTGAATTATGGTGGTCAAGATAAATTAGATGTTTATTATTGGCATACCTGGGCTATTGTAACTGAATATAGATTTACTTATCTAAAATTTAATTTGACTGATTTTCCGACAGCGCTTGAAATTCAAACAGCTACTCTCAACTTATTTACAAAATATGTAAGTGCGACTATGGACATTTCAACACATTATTGTTCTGATAATTCTTGGGCTGAAACAGAAATAACTTGGAATAATAGACCAATGGAAACAGATGAGTCGACTGATACGTTGACTGTTGCATCCGTAGGTTGGTATACTTGGGATATAAAAAATGATGTAATAAAGGCACTTCAGAGTTCAGAGAAGTTTCTGACTGAAGTTTTAAAACCTGATGAAACTGGAGATTTAGATGTAACCGTTCAATTTTATCCAAAGGAAGCTTCAGAAGGTTTTAGGCCGTATCTTAGAATTTCATTTAATAAAATTCAACCCACAATAGACTTCGAACCAATAGGAAATAAAAAATTAGGAGAAACAGTAAGATTCTATGGTAGTATGAATCCAGCATGGTCAGGTATTAATATCTTTTTAACAATAACCGACCCAGAAGAAGATTCAATTGATTTACCTGCTACACAAACTGATGAAAATGGGGATTTCTATTTCGATTATACATTAAATAAAAAAGGATATTGGAAAATTAAAGCAATTAGTATAAGTGATGACTTTTTTGAATCAGTGACAAGTTCTGAAATATCGGTTCCAGTCGACGTTGACCCTTTCTGGGATTTTATATTCAAAAATTGGCTGTTGATAGTATTAGTGATTATAATTGTTATTATAATTTGGTTTTTATTTTTAAGAGATTGATTAAAACCTGAGTAACCTAAAATAATTTGGATGAATGAACTTTGTTTTCAGAACGACGTAGGTTACCTGTTTTTGAAGAAAAAGATTTTCATGATATTCTTCAAAAAGTAGGGTTATTAAAAAAAATTGAAGCAGGAAAATTATTTTGTTCCAAATGTGAGATAAAAATAACTAAAGAAAATTTTGGTGCTTTGTATATTCCTAAAGGTTCTGAAGACGTTGCAGTAGTATGTAATCGATCAGATTGTCTTAGACTTATTGCGGAGGATATTGAACTGTGACAGCCGATATAGGTAATTATCTATTAGCTATACTTTCTTCTTCAACAGTAACGTCTCTTATTCTTCTGTGGTTTTTTATTAGAAATCCTGAGAAGGTTGAAAAATGGGTCTCCTTATTTTTAAAAACTTTTGCTTTTGTTAGTGCAAGAGCTGCACGAACACATATGGCAACAGATATACAATCAAAGATTGCTGAAGCAAGAAAAGAACTAAACATTAGAGAGGAAGTTCTGCCATATGGTGTAAAAATTAAATGGACAGATGTAGATGATGTTGAAACTGACTTAAAAGATAAAAGATTAGTTGTTATGATGAGACCATATGCAAGTCAAGCAAAAAACTTCGCAACAATTATTTCAGTTTATATCCCTGAAGTGTTATTACCAAAAGCAAAAAGATATGTTGAACCTAAATTAATGACCGGTATTGAACATACAATATCAAAATCTATTCTTCAACGAAATTCTAAAGCCCTTGATTATTACTTGAATGCTTTTTTAGAAAAAGATAATGATATAGCATCTTATATCACAAAAATGGATAAAGTGCATATGCAAGGCGCTCTTTCACGATTACTTCTTCCTGAATTAAAACGATTAAATGTTCTATATCCTCAAGAATCAAATAGTATGGTTTTTAAGGAAACAAAGAATTTTTCAGAAATGGTTTATAATTTTGTTACTAAAGAACCTGGAGTAGATGTTTCTCCTAATTATTTAGGTAATCACATTAAGATGGCCATTGTTGCTATAGCTAAACCATATCAATTAGTAGAAGGAAAGGTACCTGCTAGTTATACTTTTATTCAAAAGGCTAAAGAGAAAGGTATAGACCACTTTTATATTGTTTGTACGGAAGCCTTTATTCAATATGCCAAAGATTTAATTGAGGATTGTAAAAATAAATTGAGCCTTTCCAAAGTATTTGAAGAGGAATATAAGGCAACTTTCAGAGAAAAGCAAACAATTATGTTTTGTGCTGTGTTGGTATCATCATAATTTAGTTAAAAATTAATGATCTTTAGATTTTCTGTGAATTGTTTTTGCCTAATCAATTTCAATATAAAAATCGCAATTTAACCTTCAATAAATAAAACATAGATCTCTATATCTCAAATATTATGTACCGGCCCGGCAACCGTTTTCAAAGCATTTGTCTTCGGAGCCGGCTTTCTATTCTCATTATTCTCTTTCTCTAAAAAACAAAAGAATATGTTAATTGTTTAATTGAAATAAAAACTACTCAACTAAACTAATCAAATAATTATCATAATATAATAACGATGATAACATTTTCACAGATTTTTTTTCCGCATAATCAGGGGTTGATCGTGAAGTTTCTTATGATGAGGTGTGTGGTCTTTCTTTCTCTGATTCCGTATCGCATAGACCCGGCTACAACATTTGTAACATCTAGAAACTTCATATCGTAATTTTTGTAGAGTTCTCGTATGGTGGCGTTGTCGTCGTAGGTGAGAATCCACTTACCCTGTAACCCTACAAGGACTGTGTGGAGGTTCTCGTGTTGACCATTGGAGAAACCCATCCCAGAGTTGTCTGTACCATAGTAAGGCGGGTCAACGTAGAACAATGTTTCTTCTGAGTCGTAGCGTTGAAGGCAGTCTTGATAGTCTAGGTGTTCGATGATCACGTTTCGAAGCCTCTCTCCGAACGCTTCAAACTGCTGAATCTTGTTGTTGAGTGACTGTGTTTTGCTTCTTCGCTTGGAGTATCCGAAGCTG
>JAUVYS010000070.1 GCA_030602965.1 Candidatus Bathyarchaeota archaeon
GCGCCCGCAAGGTGATAGACACCTGTTAATTGTCTCTCTACGATCTCAAGAATCATTTCGGCGAGATTCGTATTCAAAGTAGGTGAAACCTATTGGTCAGACACGATGTCAACGCTTTGTCCCCTTTGGAGTTTATCTACTAGTCAGAGGGCAAAGTTATGTTTTCCCGCGACTAAAAACGCGCCGTATATGACGCTTGGCCGTATAATACACCATTCGCTCTGCAATTTCTTGACTTCCTGTTCGCCTATGAGTTTTGTTTGTCCGTAGTAATTTACCGGTTTGAGTTCATCAGTTTCAATGTATGATCCTTTTTCGCCTGAAAATACGTAATCGGTTGAAACATATACTAAAAATGTTTTAAAATTTTTTGTTTGTTCAACTACGTTTATTGTACCCTGGACGTTCACGTCCCATGCAAGTTCTTTCTCTTGTTCACATCTGTCTACGTCAGTGATCGCTGCTGCGTGGATTACGAAATCAGGTTTGATTTCCCTAAAAGTTTTCTCAACACTCTTATAATTGCATATGTTTAGTTTTACGGGTTTTCCATATGTTTTCTCATGCTTGTGATATGCCGAGTATACATCATATCCCTTCTGGACAGCTATCTTTGAAATCTTTAAACCTAACAGGCCACTTGCGCCAGTTATCAATAATCTCATTGCGCGTGCGCCGCGGCTTTTAGCAATCTCAATCAGCCCTCGATTACGCGTGTGCGTCTCCAACATAGTTTGTTCTTGCCAGAGAGCCAAACGGGGGTCGTCTTTTGGAAATTTTACGTCATCCCAACCGATAGCTTCATCCTTCTTTTTTGATTTGATGAGTATGGTACCTTCAGCCATTCCAATAGGCAAGTTCTTTGGTTTCTCCAAAACGCCATAGAGATGATGACCTCCAATCCCTTCTAGTTTCGTTCCAGCATGAAGATCAGTTTTTGCTCGGCAACCAACCTCTAAAACTCTCTTCTTTTGCACTAGAATACTTTGACGAAACTTCATAATGCTTCGAATCGCCAGAGGTGTCTCATAATGGCAAAGATGATAAGGTCTCACAAAAAGGTAGTATGGCCCTTTACCCATCTTGTAGTAATCCATATAGAAGAGGTCTTCTGGATCGTCTGAATACGCTATAACAAACACGCTGCCTCCAGGCTCGGCCCCCAAGACATAGTCAACGACACCACCGAGTTCACGGGCTCGTTCAAGGTCAAAAACTTTCAACGCTTTATTTACGTGGTCAACTTTTGGTCCGGCCATGCCAGTCTGTAAAATATCTAGATCAAGTGCATTTGCAACCAAAGCCATTTCGATTGCAAGTTTGGTTCCATCGGTGTAGGATGTACATTGTGCCAAAGAGAGACGTCGTTTCCCAGCTTCTTCTCTTATTGACTCTGGGTTAGCATATTTGTTTAAGAATCCCTTATCGTTTCCAGCTATTACTATTTCGAAGCCCATAGAGCGAATATCATTTATCATGCGAACCAAAACGCCGTGTTGATCTCCAGCGTCAGAAGTAAGAATAACGCCATTATCCTCGGCTTCTTTAGCCAGTAAACGCCCGAATATTTGGTCGACTTCACCGTTCATCAAAACAACATGTGTTTTCTGTTTAAGAGCTCGACGGGTTAGAAGAGCAGCTTCTAGGATTGTTGGAGTGGCTTCAACTAAAACATCTGGTTTTGTAGTTAGAACATTTATTGGTTTAGTTGTAACTAGAGCATCCTTAGATATGAAGCGGGCTGTCTTTTCTAATGCTATAGGGTTAATGTCGGCGATTGCAACAACATCAATATTTTCGGATTTTTTGATTACTTGTACGATGCCTCTGCCCATAGCACCTGTTCCAACAATAGCAACTCGAATTTTCATGATATTTCACCTATATTTAAAGCTAGCTTGATTTGGCTGGCATGAATGCATTTGAGATCGATATTCGTGATCAGAGTGTATGTGGAATCTACGCCTCCACTAAAAAGTTGAGCAGTACGCTCTTCAGAATTTGTATTCTCAATCTTGTTCTCAACCAGACTGTTGGCCATTATGTTTGTGGTGAATGGAGCTTTCGGGTAAATTGCCATGAATTCAAGTTTTAGCGCATCCATTGCCTTCTTGTACCTCTTGTCAAGCTCCTCCACGGATATGTCCGCACCAGTCAACCATGCTAAGGGTAACACTGTAGAGAGCAAAGGGATGTTTAGGATACTTGTATTTGTGTGTATATCAGTATCGTAGTTCACAAACAAGTCAAAGGATTTGAGGTATTTCTCTAAACGCTTTGACACAGTTACCCGACTAATAAACCGCTGTCCAATCAATTTAGAATCATGAATAAATATCTCACTCATATTCATCCCATTGCCGATTTCACGTCATTATGTTTGTAGCTAAACGCCTAACCATCTTTTTTTCTTAGAATTATATCGTTTGATTACACGAGCAGGATTACCAACGGCGACTGAGTACGGCGGAATATCATGCGTAACCACAGAGTTTCCACCAATAACAGAATGTTTGCCTATATTTACACCTGATAAAATATATGAACCAATTCCTATCAAGCATTCATCACTAACAACTACATCTCCTTTAGATACAAACCCTTGTGTCAATATAGGCTTCGTGATGTCATCATATTGGTGGTGGGTTGTTGATATGAAAACTCTATCACCAATCCCAACCTTTCTTCCAATTATAATATTATTTCGAGTCCCAGAAATGTGACAGTAAGGACCAATGTACGTACCTTCTCCAATAAACAAATGGCAATTATTGATAATACGTAAGATGCAGTTTGTGTCTATAATAACATTGTCTGATATATGTATATTGTTCAAATTTGAAAACGTTATTTCTAGAGGATTTCTTATCACAGAATTCCTAAATCTAATTTTTAATCTTAACATATCCGTCAAATGATGTACAAAATGTAATGGCTGTCCTAAAATGTGACGCCATATACTTTTTTCTTTATATTTGCTCATTTATTTATACGCTTCCTTAACAATTGCTATCTGGATATTTTCTACATCATTTTTTCAAATAGGTTGCACTAAAAAGTTCATCAAATGTTACAAAACTATATGGTCTTTTTTACCCGCACATACTTAGTTAGGAGGTTTTACATACTGTTTAATGTACCGAAACGCTTTGAAGTTAGATGAAACTTCTCTTAATCCAAATTTATCAAATGTTACAAAATTGTATACCCAAAGGTAAAATATTTTTAATATACAAAGGAGAAGTGCCCTAGCCAATTTACTCTGGGAATAATTCTTAAAAATGAATAGTAGATCATTTCGAGCCCTAAGATCTCTCTGCCAAGCAGAAAAGTGGCGCGCCGTGGCATCCTCGTAATGGATAACTTCACAAGTAGTTAAGCATGCAACCTTGTATCCAGCCTTCTGAGCTCTGTAAGCTAGGTCCTCCTCTTCGCAATACATAAAATAATCTTCATCATATAGACTTAACTTTGTTATCATATTTCTTCTAACCATTATGGCGGCTCCAATCACCCACTCTACCATATTAAGATTTCCTAATTTGTTGGTTTTCGTTTCATTTTTTCTTTTCCAAAGCGAAAAATACATAATATTAAGTAGTGATGTGAAACATGAAAATGACTCACCTTCTGACTGAGTTTCGCCAGAAGGTGATATTAGTTTGCAACCTAGTATCCCTATATCAGGATTAATTTTCATCACTTTAACCATTTCGGTTAACGTTTCTTTTTTCAAAATTACATCATTGTTTAGTAATAATATAATGTCTCCTTTGCTGGCCTTTATCCCTTCATTTTTCGCTTTTGCTGTTCCATGATTTTTGCCTAAAGAAATAATTCTAATTCTATCATCATGTCCAAATGAGTGCTTGATATGTTCAACACTTCCATCAGATGACCCATTATCAATAAATAGAACTTCAAAATTGAAGTATTCATTATTGAGTATTGATGATATACAATCATCAAGTACATTCCCTAAGTATTTTTTCCCATTGAAATTAATAACTATAATTGAAACTAGAAGATAGTAGCTTTCAATTCCAGATTTCTTATTAAGAATCTTTCCTTCTAGCAATTTGATCCCGAAATTTATTTTTATCAAGCTATTCTCTAGATTTGACCTCTCCTTTTGTCGAATATTTTTTCTACAGTTTTTTGTCAGAAACGTCAAACTGATAGGTATTCCGTGAAGGAGGTTTATGTTGTCTTTGTGCGGAGTAAATTTCATGGTGTTTTTTTACGGCTAATTCGCATATTTTAGAGCCAAGTAAGCCGCTGCATGCATGCGTGCGCCCGTAATCAACAGCTTCACTGAACATCCGTTACTTTCCAGGGTGTTGGATGAAGAATTTCTTCAGTTGCTAAGGGTTTCCACCACCATTCATTGCGTACATACCAGTTGACAGTTGCGTCTAATGCTTCTTCGAAGGAGGATTTTGGTTTCCAACCTAGTTTAGACTTGATTTTTGATGAGTTTAGGCTATACCTTATGTCGTGTCCTGGGCGGTCTTCTACAAAAGTTATCAAATCTTCTGGTTTATCCAGTAGGTCAAGTATTTTTCTAGCAACTTCGATGTTAGGTAGTTCGTTTTCTGCTGAGATATTGTAAATTTCACCTGATACTCCTTTTCTCAGGACGAAATCGATGGCTTCACAGTGATCTTGCACGTAAATCCAATCCCTAACGTTTTTGCCGGAACCATAAATTGGAACGCGTAAGTTTTTTAAAGCTCTGATGATGGTTTTGGGAATAAGTTTTTCGGGGATTTGATAAGGTCCATAGTTGTTTGTACATCTCGTGATAGCTACGTCTAAACCGTATGTTTTATGGTAGGCCATTACGAACATGTCTGCTGCAGCTTTAGAAGCAGAATATGGATTGGATGGCTTAGACCTATCATTTTCTTTGAAAGATCCTTCTTCTATTTCGCCGTAGATTTCATCGGTAGATACTTGGATTAGCCTGATGTTGTCGTTATGTTTTCTTAGGGCTTCTAGAATAGCGAATGTTCCCAGAGTATTGTTTTGAATAAATGTTGTAGGATTAGCTATGCTTCTGTCTACGTGTGTTTCAGCTGCTATGTTCACTATAACGTTTACTTGTTTGACTATTTTGTTTATGAGTTGTGAATTACAGATGTCTCCTTTGATGAATCTGTATCGTTTTTCTTTTTCCAGATCTTGAAGGTTTGTTAGGTTGGCATCTATTCCTATTTTGTCTATGTTTGCTATTTCATAGTTTGAATGTTTTGTGATGAGGTATCTGCAGAAGTTGCTTCCTATGAATCCTAGTCCACCTGTTACAAGGATTTTCATGTAAGTTTCACTTGTAAGGAGGGTAGTTCCAATCCCATGGTTTACCTACTCTTGGGTCATCTTTTTTGCCGTTTATGGATTTTGGGATTAGTGTTTGGTCGTTCCACGGCCTTCGTTCTTCATCGGGGTTTTGGTAATCGTAAAGTCTCGTAGTAAAGTAAAGGAGGAAAGCGGTTTCGTTGCTTACAACCTTGAAACCATGCCAATAATGTCCCAAGACTCTTACTATTTTTGGCTCTTGACCTGTCGAGATTATTTCGCTTAGGTCTTTTGTTTCCTCGTCGTAGACACATATTTTTAGGGCGCCCTTTAAGACTATGAAGTAGTCAATCTGTCCCCTTAAGTGTCTATGCCAAGCTCTTACGATGCCTGGATAGCTAGTGGAGAAGTTGGCTTGTAAGAAACGGTCTTCGTTTAGAATGTCTTTCCAGTCTTCTCTCATGAGTTCTATAAATGAGCCTCTCTCGTCGTTGAATCGCTCTAATGGTTTAATAATTATTGCTTTTAGCATGTTTTCACCTTTAGAGTTCGATGTGCGTTCTTTCGCCCAGGATGAATCGTCGACCATGTGGTGTGTTGTTATGCGAGATTATTTTTGAGTGGGAGGCGATTAGGCTGTCTGTTATTCTGTCGTTTATGTTTATTGTGCAGTTGTCCATTATTATCGTGTTTTCTATTTCGCCTCGTTTGATGGTACAGTTGTTTCCTATGCTTGTGTATGGGCCTATGTATACGTTTGTTTCTATTGTTGTGTTTTCTCCTATTATTGTTGGACCTCTGATCAGAGCATTTTCTTTTATTATGGTGTTTTTGCCTATGGCGACTCTCCCTTGGATTGATGAGTCATTTTTGATTTTGCCTTTAATTTCTGGTTTTAATTCGTCTAGGATAAGTCTGTTGGCTTCAAGGATGTTTTCTGACGTTCCCATGTCTTTCCACCATCCTTGAACAAATTGGTGGCCAACTTTATAGTTGTTTTCCAGCAGAAGTTGAATGGCCTCTGTGATCTCTAGTTCATTTCTCCATGACGGCTTTAACTGTTCTATCATTTTGAAAATTGTGGGCTTGAAAAAGTAGACTCCTGTAAGGGCGTAGTCACTAGGCGGCTCTTTGGGCTTTTCTATTAGCTCAATTAGTTTTCCTTTTTCATCAAATTTTGCTACTCCGAAGCGTTGAGGGTTTTTAACCTTACATAGGAGTATCATGGCGTCTAAGCGTGAGTCTTTGAAGTACTTGACATTCCTTTTGATTCCTCCCTTCAAAAGGTTATCTCCCAAATATACAACGAAGTCATCGTCTCCTACATAGTCCTTGCATAGGCCGACCGCTTGGGTTATTCCGCCAGGGTTTTCTTGGTCTATGTAGCTTATTTTCACGTTGAATCGACTTCCATTGCCGTAGTATTCCTTCACTTTT
>JAUVYS010000036.1 GCA_030602965.1 Candidatus Bathyarchaeota archaeon
CCATAATCCATTACGCCATGATCCGTCTTTTCTAGGGTACCCTAATACATTATTTCTACCTCTAATAATACACTGATAGATTACGTCCCGTTGAACCCTAGAATCTCGATTGTAGCTATCACCATAAAGAACCTGTTGTAACAGATCAGTTGAAGGGTTTATTCTTCCATTTTCAAGATATTTTGTAATTAAATTTTGTACTTTTGCGAAAACCCTTGAGACTCTGCCCACTCTACTCATAACTTGTCGCCATTAATTCACGAAGCTTTACAAAGATTTTTTCAAGAACGACTAAAGCTTCCTTCCACCTTTCTTTTCCAAGAATCTTGTATTGATTCACACCCCAGCCAGAAATGGTTTGAAAGACTCTATTGAACTCGCTGAGGACTTCTTCTGGCTCATCGATCACTTTAACTTCGGTGATTAGAGGACCTTCCTTAGCACGTTTTATGAAATTCAAAGCTAATTCCTCGTCTAGTTTATGCATCTGAATGTGAGCGATTACCGCCTTCTGCACCTCTATATCTTCTATCTCTCCAATAGCTACAATAACTCTATGAGGAAGTCTTCTCTCCTCCTCAAGAATCAAGGCTCTGACTTCTAGTTCCATATCTCTGAGAACCTTCTTAACCTTCAAGGTCGTTCGACTACTCCAACCCATATCCATAGCCTTCACGACCAGTTTCACACGTTCCTCATCAGGCAATCCTACTGTTCTACTAATAACCCATGCAGAGGGTTCCTCCTCAAAAGTCCGAGCTCGGACTTTCAATAATTGTCTAATTTGCTGGACATCGTAGATTTCTCGTAATGTTGTTTCATTCATTCCTGTTGATTTAGATAATTCTGGAAGGAAATTCCGTTCACCTACCTTTAACCCTAAGTCTTCTCGAAACTGTTCAAGAGCTTGGAATCGTTCTTCCTCGTCTAAATCTGATCTATTCACGTTCTCAACGAGAAGTTCTTTTTTCATCTGAGAATCAGTAAGCTCTTCCACTCTGCACATGATTTCTTTTTTTTCTAAACCCTTCCATGCTTCAATCCTACCGTGTCCAAAAGCAATTTGGTATCTTCCTTTGTAAGGTCTTACAAGTGGAACTTGCCTAATACCTAAGTCGTTTGTAGCTGAAGCCATTAAACTTACTAAGGCATCTTCATCATATTTCTTGCGTGTCTGCCAAGGATTTGGATCAATTAAGTCTGTAGAAATCTTCTTGTATGGCATTTCTATTCCTCCTTTTTCCTCTGAATTAATAGACGAGCTTTGGCTATTTCTCTCCAAGAAATTGGATTTATAGTCCAATTAACTTCATTTTCGGATGGATTTGGGTTATGCTTGAACTCTGCTATCGATACATTTTGTGTAATTGCTTCCTCCATGCTTTCAAAGGACATCACTGCCTCCTTCCTACTTCGAAAAAGAGTTACCTCTGATCCGCTTTTCTCCTTAACGGTTTTTACCCAGAAACTGTTTCCTTTTATTGGTTTTTGGAGTCTTGCTATTTCCTCTAATGCATCTTTCAATGTTGGAAATTTATTTTTCCAATCTCCCAATTTCCCCTACTCCATTTTACTCATATCATATGTACATATAATTAAACATTCACCATATTTTCCAAGCAAACTCAAAATAAAACCGATAAATCAAAAAAAAATATAAATGTAAAATCGAAAAAGCAGTAGTATTGAGACTAATGTAAAAAGATTTTAGAAATAAAACTCTAAAACCTCTCTATCCCACGATGGTTAACACTATCTTCCATCCCACGCCAACGTAACAGAACCCAGAAAGACAACGATTAAAAGTGTGGAATGGCAGTTTTATTGTTACAACTCCTCAAACTGTAGCTAACGACTTTTTATCTCCTTTTTCTTCTATTATTAAAAGGGCAAAGAAAAGTGGAAATCCTGTAGACTTACTGAAAGAAGCTTTTACAGATGCTTATTTTACCTTTCCTTTTGATGTTATAGTTGCAGATGAATGTCAAGGATATATTGGTGAAACAGATGGATATTCACTTTTATTGACTGCGAAAGCTTGTGGCTGCCAAATTTTAGCGTTAAGTGCAACGCCTCAAATGCATGCACCAAGACGTTTGAATGAGTTAAAGAAAATTTTTGATAATATAGAAATAATCTCTATAGAAGATCCCTCGATTAAGAGTTGGATGCCTGAAAGAATTATTGAATTAGTCAAAATATTTCCGTCAAAAGACCTTTTGACAGTTTATACGCAATTAGGAAAAGTTGTTCAAAGTTATACAAAAAGAGTAAATGCAATTTATGGTTCAGGTCACGCGAGAAGATTTTGTAAGGAACATCCTCTTTGCATTCGACTTTTGGCTTTGCGTATCATGAAGTCAAGATTAGTTGAAGATGGAGCGAGCAGCGTCATAAGATATAGATCATGGAGAGTAAAGGAACTTTGTCGTCCATTAGAAGAACTTGATGGAAAAAGTATCTACGAACTTTATAAAAAAACTCTGAAAAAAACCTTTAACCATAAATTAAATGTAACCATCCAGATTTTGGAAAATGAATACTATAAGAAAGCAATTGTCTTCATAGAATCGGTACAAGCAGCAAAACAGCTTGGAACAATATTACACAAAAAGCAAGGTATGGAAAATGTTGCTGTCTTGGTTGGAAAGGGCAACATGAATATGGAACAACAGGCAACGAGTTTAATACAATTCAAGGAAAAAGGAAAAATCCTGATATCTACGTCAGTAGGTGAAGAAGGTTTGGATATACCCACCGCTGATATAGAAATTTGGACAGGCCCGCCTAGCAATCCAAAGAAATGGATTCAAAGATTTGGCAGAATACTTAGACAACCTGGCGATAAAAAATACGCAACAGTATATGCTCTCATAACATTAAGAACACATGAAAGAAATAAATTGCTTAGTGTAAAGAAAAAAACTGAAGATGTTTATGGATTCACACAAAAGATTATAATAAAACCTAATAGAAAACCTATGCCGCAAGGACAAAAAAATTTAATTCAATTTATTTAACAATTTTCAAACTATTATTTAATTCTCTTTTATTTACCTCGTATGCAAAATACTATTTATGATCGACTATAAATTTTCAACAATAATGTAAAAAAAGAGATTATTTTCTTAATTATTTACTTAATTAATGATGATTTATTTGTCATAAATGCTACTTTGACACAATATATATAGAAATATACAAATTATAATAACATAAAATTATATAAAAAATTTGATTTTCTATATGAAAATGTAAAAAAAATAATCGAATATTTATAATAAGTACCTTGTTCCAGAGTTTATTATTAGTTATGAAACTAGTAGATACAACATTTTTAGAATATGATGTTAATATAAGCTAAGGTTGAGACTCAATTTTGAGCGTTTATAAAGATGATTGGGAAGCAAAAACAGAGGATGAAGCAAAAAGAAAAGTTCTATTCCGGCTTAAAGCTAAATTATTTAAAGAAAAATTCAAAGAAGAATTTGAGGAAAGCGGAAGAGAAGAGGCCAAAGTCATATCTAAATACGTAAACAAGAATTCAATAGTTCTTGATTTAGGATGCGGCGTTGGTAGAATCGCTAAATATTTAGCACCTTATGTTAATGAACTTCATGGTGTTGATGTATCCAATAAAATGATTCAATATGCAAAAAATAATTGTAAAAAAGTTGACAATATACATTTTAAGATTAATAATGGGAAAAATCTTGAACTTTACGACAGTAACACATTCGATTTTGTCTATAGTTTATTAATGCTTCAACATTTAGAAAAAGAAGATGCGTATAATTACGTAACTGAAACTCATCGAGTCTTAAAAAATGGTGGTAAAGTTCTTCTTCAGTTTCCAAACAAACATGCTTCCATATATTGGATTTGTTCCTTATACAATCTTGTTGATAGAAGTTCATCTAAAATGAGACTTTACACAGATAAAGAAGCAGTATATGCCCTGAAAAAAGCGGGTTTTGTCAATATTAATAAAATACTTTTGACAAAAAATGAGATCAATCTTCTAGCTGAAAAACACATTTAATCAAATGAATAGAGTCTGATTGGCTAATTTGTACGTAAACCTTTTTCGCTTAATAGTTCTACATATAATGGATCAATAATGCGTTTAGGTATTTTAACAAGAAATGAAAGAGGTTGGGAATCAAGTCAAATTATTTTAGCTGCAAGAAAAAAAGAGATAACTATTGAAGCTTTCAGTTTTTCTGATGTACTAGCAAGGATTTCTTATATGCCTCAAGTTTCAGTTAACCGTAAAATTTCTGATCTGGCCGAATTTGATGCAATAATTGTGAGACCCATTGGTAGAGGTTCTTTAGATGAGATAATCTTTAGACTTGATTTACTTCACAGGTTAGAGAGGTTAGGAATTAAAATAATTAATCCGCCTTCCGCTATCGAAAAAGCAGTCGATAAATATTACGCATTAACACTGTTAGAAGAAAATGACATTCCTGTTCCTCGGACATTTGTAACTGAGAATCCAAGTGCAGCATTAGATGCATTTTACGAGTTGGGTGAAGATGTCGTAATTAAACCCATCTTTGGTTCTAGAGGAATTGGAATAACACGAATTACAGATTCAGATGTTTTTGACCGAATTTGTCGGACCCTTTCATTTGCACATCATGTGTTATATATTCAAGAATTTATTCCTCATAAAAATAGAGACATAAGAGCATTTGTGATTGGTGATAGAGTACTGGCCTCCATGCTTCGTGTATCTGATAATTGGAAAACAAATGTAAGTAAAGGGGCAGAACCCAAACATTATGAACCAGATAGTAAATTGGAGAAAATCGCATTAAAATCGTCAAGGATTCTATGTTGTGAAGTTGCTGGAGTAGATATTATGGAGGGACCAGAAGGATATCTAGTCAATGAAATAAATAGTCAACCAGGCTTCAGGGGCCTTCAATCAGTAACAAAAATCAATATTGCAGAAGAAATAGTTGAATATTCATTAGAAAAGTGTAAGAAATGAAAAAAGAGTCACTTTCTAATTCAAAAGCATCGAATGAAGTAAATATTAATTCATTTAGGATGGATTCCAAAAAAATTGAGTCCAAAAAAGACTTTGTGGCAATTGAAATTCCTCTTCATATATTAATCAATCAAACTCATTATGCTACAATTGTTCATACACCTGGTTTTGAAACCGAACTAGCAGTAGGACATTTAATCTCTGAAGGAATCATCCAATCACTAAAGGACATTAACGAAATAAAGAAGCCAACTGATGAAACTATACAATTAATATTAAAGGATGATATCGATCTCAAATCCAGGCTCTTACAAACAACTCCTTTTGCAAGAATAATCTCCTCTTCATGTAATCCACAGCAAAATTGGCCTTTAAACAAACTTATTGACAGGATCAAAATACCAAGAGTAAAAAGCGAATTAAAAATTCATGTTAGAGTTGTTTTTGAAGCAATACGACGACTGAACACTCTTGCAACAAATTTTAAATCAACAGGCGGTGTCCATGCTGCATCTATTCAGACTTTCGATGGAAAATTACTAGGTTTTGCTGAAGACGTTGGCCGTCACAATGCGGTAGATAAAGTAATTGGACATATTATAATGAAAAAGATAAAAAAGGACTTTTTTTTAGCATTGACAGGTAGACTGACAGGAGATATCGTATTAAAAGCTGCAAGAACTCAGATTCCTCTTATTGCTTCTATTGCAGCAGCAATTGACACTGGAATAAATGTTGCAAAAAAAACAAACATTACATTAATTGGTTTCGTTAGGGGCATAAAAATGAACATATACACAAACCCAGATAGACTAATTTATTAAAACAAATGTAATTAATGAATCTTTTTCTGTGACTTACAAGAACAAAGTATAGATTTATCAGTAGAAATAAAAAATAGCGAGAATAATAAATAACTAAAAAGAGGAGCAGAACAATGATTTTTATTACTTTAGCGAAGTTAAAAGACAAACTACTGCCAACTTTTCGTCAGACTTTAGCTAGACCTCCAACATATTTGACTGTTCATAATATCTTTTGGACGCTTGGACAATATGACTTTGTTGTAATCTATGAGGCACGAAACGAGACAGACACAATGAAAGGGTGTTTAACTTGGCTTAAGCCATGTGAGACACAAACATCGGTAGCAATCACTAATGAAGAAGCAAAAAATGTAACTGGAACAAGTACAACGACCTCTAGAGTCGTAACACGAACAGTTAGTAGACCTAGACAACGCAGTCGAATAGATGTTCAGAAGGTTGTAGAACGGAGTATACCCGACAAGTTCAAGAGACGACTTTAATCACATGGAGAAGAGATTTAACCAATCGCCTTCCTTCCCTTTTTTATTCCTTTTTTAGCAGATTCTTACAATAATCTGATCAAATTAAAAAGTGAAGATGAATAACATAACGAAAAAAATAATAAAAAAAAGAATGGAATTTATCGTTTTTTCTTGTTTAGAAGTTGTTTTGCTTTTTCTGCTACGACGTCTTTAAGTCCCCAACCCAGGGCAACGCCAAGTCCAACTCCGATTCCTAGGGCCGCGCCCCAGGAGAGGGAATTTGCGAATGTGTAAAGGATTGATACATCCACCTGCATCATTGATAGTCCAATTGTAACAACCATAAAGTAAAGGAAAAATCTCAGAGCACCCACAATCAAACTTGCGTATTCAGCTGTCGCTGTTTCTACAAAGCTTCTCATCATGTCACTTATAGCGTCAGTGACTATTATTCCACCTATTATTATGAATACTCCGGCAAGTAGACTGGGAATGTATCCAACTACTTGATTCATGAAATTGCTTAAAGCTGGTATTTTAAGAATGTCAGAAGCTGTTAATAGAGCGATTAAGTATATGAACCACCTTACTGTCAAATCAAAGAATTTTACAACAGTTATACCTGACTTTTCTATTGCTTTACCAACCATTGTCTTTAATAGTGCATCATCGACACCTATCTGGTCGAGTACTTTTGAGAATGTTTTTCCAATAATTCTTCCTGCAATCCATCCTATGAGAAGAACAATGAATACCCCTAGTAGGGTTGGTAAATATCCAACGAAGCTTATCCACATGTTTGATAGTAAGTTCGACATTACTTCAGACCAAGTCATAGTCAATCTCTCATTTTATAGAAGTGTTTAAATCAAGTATTTATCTGTATGGATGGATCAATCGATCGATTTGTAATTTGACTGGTATCTAGGTTATATTCAGCTCCGAGAAAGAATGAGCCTAGTTTTTCAGGAGGTAATTTTCATTCCATCTCAACTTGTCAAGAATTGTAATCGGAGAAATGTTTTGTTAATTTGTTTAAAAGTTATTCTTTTTCAGATTTATGAAAGAAAATGAGGTTCCAATGGTAAATATAATAAGTCTCATGACAAAATATTATGAAATGAAAGTGGGTGAAAGCAAAAAATGGCTGATCCAAAATTTGAACTATATAAGGATGCTACTGGAAAATTCAGATTCAGATTATTGGCACCAAACGGTGAAATAATTGCTGTTGGAGAGGCGTATGAGTCAAAGAGAGGCTGTATTAATGGAATGGAGTCGGTGAAAAGAAATGTGTTAAAGGCAGATGTGATGGATCTAACACGTGGAAAAACTATTAAACTTGAAGTTGAAAAAAAAGTTGGACAACGAATTCAAATGGTAGAAAAAAAGAGTGGGAAAATCGATGAAGCTAATTTGCCTTGGATGATAGGTTTAGCATTTGGTACAGTAGTTCTTATTTTAGCTTTTGCTATTATGATAGCTATTCAGGTAGGTCTGATCACACTATGAATGCCAATTAATTTTTCAAATCATAGTTTTAAACTTTTTTCTCTTTTTTTTGGTTTTAACATTTTTATGTAGTAGAGTTTCAATTTCTATTATTTCTAGCATTTCTTAGTTCATATTTGTAATATGAATAAGGCCTATCTATGGCAAATAATGCTGATTAACTACGAAAAAAATATCGAACTATAACTTTCGTATTTTTATTAACATTTTTTTGTTAAAGCGATTTCTAGCTGAGAACCCTATCGGCAACATGCATGTGTTATAAATAGGTGGGTTTTTCATCTTAACAGATACAGGTGATGATGAGTTGAAATCAGCAAATGAGCAGACAGCATATCCTAGTGTAACGATAATAGGTTTAGCTGGAATTCCGCTAATAGAGAAATATGACGACATTGGCAAGATTGTGTGTGAAGCAGCTGAGAAGCAAGAAACTTCTATTCATGATGGCGATGTTATTGTTATTACGCAAAAAATTGTTTCGAAATCTGAAGGAAGAGTTGTTGCTTTAGATGAAATTCAACCTTCAGAATTCGCTAAAAAAATATCTAGACACTCTAGAAAAAGCCCAGAATTAATAGAACTTATTTTGCGTGAATCTAAATCCATCATCAGATTGGTTAATGGCCACATTATCACAGAGACAGGGCAAGGGTGGATGATGGCAAACGCAGGAATCGACGTATCAAATGTTTCTGGTGGTGATAAAGTATCTCTTCTTCCGGAGGATTCTGATATTTCAGCTCAAAAAATTAGGAAACGAATTGAAACTTTAACAGGAAAATCAGTAGCAGTAATAATATCAGATACTTCTGGAAGACCATTTCGTGATGGTCACATAGATTTAGCTATTGGATCATCTGGCATTCATCCTTTTTTAGATCGTAAGGGAGAGAAAGATCTGTTTGGTTATGTTTTGAAAATTAAAAAGACTGCAATAATTGATGTTTTAGCTTCAGCTTCAGAGCTTGTGATAGGTCAGGTTTGTGAGAAAATTCCTGTGGCTATAATAAGAGGATATAATTTTGTTCAAAGTGATACAGCTAAGTCAACGATGCTTTTAAGATCTCGTGAGAAAGAGCTTTTCCTTTAGGGTTAAGATATTGGATTATTCTGCAATTATTCTATCAGGTGGCTATTCAGAACGTTTTGGAAAAGATAAAGGATTTATTGATTTAATGGGAAAACCTTTGATACAGCATGTTATAGATGCAGTGAGTTCTGTTACAACAGAAATTGTTATTGTGGTTAGTACAGAAAAACAGTTAGAGACTTATTCAAATGCTTTTAGTGATTTTACTAAAGTGATAGTTGATGAGAAGTTTGGGAAATCTCCTTTGATTGGTGCTCTAACAGGTTTTCATAATACCAATAACGATTATGTTTTTCTTTTGCCATGCGATACACCTTTAATTTCAAAAGCTTTGTTGAAACTTTTGGTTGATGCATCACTTGGGCGAAGTGCTGTTATACCTAAATGGCCTAATAGATACATTGAGCCTCTTCAAGCAATATACAATAGAAAAGAGGCATATGCTGCTGCATCTGAAGCATTTAATAATAAAAGCTTGAATATGAGAGCTATGATTTCAAAACTTAACAATGTACTTTTCCTATCAACAACCACAATCAGTAATATTGACACTGAACTTCATACATTTCATAATGTCAATGACTCTAGCGATCTCAGAATGGCTGAGAAAATTTTACAATCAAATATATACTAATAGAAATGCCCTGTACGGAAATATTAAATCAGCATTAGAAAAAAGGGTCTTTTTCAGATAATTAATGTGAAATTTTACTAATTTTCTTACATAATAATTAGAGAAAAGCCATTTTTTAGGTAAAGACCCTAGGGTATTCGCTAATTTATTTATTATGTTTTCTCCAGTAACTCGACTTGTTCTGTAACTTCAGTGGAAACAGCTTCCGTATTCATGGTTCTATCACTATCTGGATCTTCGATACCATTTGATGTTATTACGAAGGTGGTGGACTCTTCTGGTAGACATGGGCTATCGATAATCTTAGCGACTCGTGTGCCTGCTTTACTTTTTCTCAAATATATGCGGTGTGTAGATGCGTGAGCTAAAACGTTTCCACCTGCAGGTCTATTAGGGTCACCAAAAAACGCTGCTGGATTTGACTGAATTTGGTTTGTAATAACTACTGCACAGTTATACCCCTCGGCAAGTCTTAATAGCTTGTGAATGTGGTTGTTTAGTTTCTGTTGTCTGTAGGAGAGGTTCTCTCTTCCCACATATTCTCCTCTGAAGTGACTGATGAGGCTGTCAACTATGATGAGTTTGATGTTTTCTTCTCTCACCAATCTGAACGCTCTATTTACAAGGAGCATTTGATGGTCGCTGTTGTAGCATCGCGCATAAATTATGTTATTAAGTACTTCGTCAGGATCTAAACCGAAGCTTTTGGCCATGTCGTGCACTCTACGTGGATAAAAGGTTCCTTCTGTGTCTAGGAAAAGGACTTTACCTCCTAGCCCGCCTTTTTCTAATGGCAGTTGTGTTGTGGCACAAAATTGCATGCATAGCTGGCTTTTTCCAGATCCAAATTCTCCGATGAGTTCAACCATCGTCTGTGTCTCGATACCACCAGCTAATAGATCATCAAAATTTTTACTTCCTGTCGTTAACCTTTGAGCCTTTTTTCTTCTTTCATAGAGCTCCATAGCAGTGATGAAATCTAATCCAAGGAGTTCTCTGGCTGCATTTGTAATTTTATCTGCTGTTTTTTCCCCTATTCCTGACTTTTCGATAAGTTCTCTTAGGGGGGTGACAGCTAAAGCTTCAATATTAGTGAAACCGGCTGCCTTGAGCTTTGCAGCTGTGGTTTCTCCTATACCTGAAATGTCTACGATTTTAGGATCGTCCAATAAATTCCTCTCCTAGATGGCTTAAATACATGTAGAAAGTCTTTGAAGGGTATATTTATAGTGCC
>JAUVYS010000110.1 GCA_030602965.1 Candidatus Bathyarchaeota archaeon
AGACAAGTTTTTCTAGTCGACTTAATGGAGCGTAACCTACACCATACGAGCTGTCATTTGCTAAAGGCATAGTTTTGTCAGAGTTGAAGACATTGATAAGTTCAGAAGAGCTTTGTTTAATCATGCTTTTAATTTTGACATGTTTATCTATGTCTAAAAAACGGAAGATCTTTTTGAGGAACGCTCTAATAGCTGCGTTAGAGATTGATTCAATTGGTACTGACGTTGAACTTCCATCTTCGCAAACTTCTGTAACAGCCCTACCTGCTACTATAACTTTGATGGGGTCAAGAACTTCTCCTCCTCCGAAAACTGGGTTAGCCCTACCGCCAACAATTAAACTTTTATCAACATTATGATGCAGGATAGTGCCAAAATTATCTAAGTAAAATTTACATAAGGATCGCGAAACTTCTTCCACAGCTCCATCTGCGAGATAGTCAGGATGACCTTTTCCTTTTCGTTCAACAATTTCCACATTACGTTCTTCGATAGGCATCTGCAGAAGTGCCTGAACTGATATGTTCCTCACTGATGTACACCGTAAAGATTATGACTAACATGAAGATGATAAAAACTTTTACATCTTTTCTAGAAGAAAAATTACTGTAAGTAATACTTCAATTATTGTTCAATGGAGATGTAAATGACGTTGTTTCCACGGATAAAGATTGTACCATAGCTAGCGAGTTGCTTATCATCAAAAATTTCTTTTGCGCCTTCCATGATGATGTTCATGTAATCATCACATTGGACCATGCGACCTTCGAATTTAGTACCATTCTTCAACTTAACGGTTACATTGCTGTTAATGTTCCTCATTAAGACGTTACGTGGTCTTTTACTGGGTTCCAAATCCTTTTATTTTCCGTAGTATTTTGGCTACTTCTGTCTTAATATAAAAGTATTATTGAAAACACTCCTTTTTAATCTCGATATTTTAGTTTTTTACTTATTACTGTGATCAAGATTTCTCATTAAGTAGATTTTCACATATGTAAACATAATCATTTAAAAAATCATGGTTTATTGATTCCAATATTTTCAAATTTGTCTTGTGAATTAAATTGGTTATCTCGTTTTTTTTATAGTTTTTCTTTAAAGCAGATATGACAATTAATGTTTGGGGTTTAGCGACTCTGATAATTTCTTTAAGCGTTCTTGGGGGATCAGGAACATTTTGAAGCAACGTAAAGGAAAAAACAGTGTCAAAAACATTGTCTCTGATTGGAAGAAAGTCAGAGTCCCCGCAAATGAAGGATATTTTATCAAAAGGTTTGCTTTTATCTCTTGCTTTAGCTAGCATTGCTCGCGAAAAATCAATACCTACCAAATATGAAGCATGTTGCTTGACCTTTTCAATGAAAAGGCCAGTACCACAGCCTAAATCTAAAATGACACTTGGGTACTGCAAGTCAATTTTGTCTAATACAGCCATGTATTTTTCAGATTGTTCATTAATATAACGGTCATCATAAGTGTCTGCGGTTAAATTGTAATCTCTAAGGGCTTTTTTCTTCATGATCCAAGCCTTTTTGTCCATCAGCAATCACCAAAAGTAAATAGATGAACAGACAATATTAGAATAAAGACATCTATCTAATAACTCAATAAAAACGTGATTTCACTTTTCATGTCCAAGCCATTATAGGACTTCTTCAACTTTGTATAGGCGATTTTGTTTGAAAAAGGAAACCAAACACGTAAGTGTAGTAGAAAAACCATTACTTGAACATGCTGAATCTGTAATTAGAAAAAGTCTATTAGAACATAGAGGGCTTTTAGTAATAGGTTCCTGTGAAGTTGATTATAGAGGTCGAGCTAGCTCAAAATTGGAAGCTGGAGACCGCATAGTAATTATAAAGGAAGATGGCGCGATACTTGTCCACAGGCCAACAGAATATTCACCTGTTAATTGGCAACCTCCAGGATGTTTGTTTGAAACCAGAAGGACAAACGAAGGGCTTTCAATAAGAGCAGTTCGACGTAAACCTAGAGAAGTACTTGAGGTTAACTTCAAAAAAATCTATGTTATAAATACATTGAACCTCACTGACAAAGGAGTCTTCCATCTTTTTGCAAGTGAGGAAGACATGCAGAAAGCCATAGTCCTTAATCCAAGTTTAATAGAACCAGGACTACGCATCACAAGTATTGAAAAGAAAGTTGAACCAGGATTTGTGGACTTATGTGGATTATCTAAGGAAGGAAGACTCGTAATTATAGAAATAAAGAGAAAAACTGCGGGAAAGGACGCAGCAATACAATTGGCAAAATATGTTGAAGCAATCAAACCCTTTACAGAAAGAGAGATCAGAGGCATTCTTGCTGCTCCCAATATTGCAAAAGATGTACAACCATTATTGGCAACGTTAAAACTCGAATTCAAACCTTTAAGTCCAAAAAAATGTGCTGAAACACTCAATAAAAAGAGGACAGCAAAGATTTTAGACTACCTTAAGACAGATATGCAAAATGTATAGAAAGAGGCTTCAAAGTGACGGAGGAAAAGAGCAAAGAAAGAAAATACAATGTTGTCGGAGACCTCTCGGGTATAGGTCCAGCTATAGCTGAGAAACTAAGATCTAAAGGCTTCAGCACCATTGAATCTATTGCCATAGCTACAATCCGGGAACTCATGTCTGCTGGAATTAGCGAGAAACAAGCCAATAACATGATTAACGAGGCAAGGAACTCTATTTCATTAACCTTCTTGCGAGCAGATGAATTATTAAAGATGAGAAAGAACATAGCCCGTTTAACTACAGGCAGCGAAGCAATAGATGAACTCCTCGGTGGTGGCCTCGAAACTCAAACCATAACAGAGTTTTACGGCGCATTTGGGACAGGAAAATCACAGATGTGCCATCAACTCTGTGTAAATATTCAACTGCCCATAAATGAAGGAGGACTTGAAGCCAGCGCATTATACATAGACACTGAAAACACTTTTAGGCCCGAAAGAATTGTGAAGATGGCAGAGCACCTTAAGTTAGATCCTAACAAAGTTGTGCAAAACATAATTTACGCTGAGGCATTTAATTCAGATCATCAGATGCTACTATTAGAAAAAGCGGATGTGAAAATAAAAGAAAATAATGTAAGGCTGATAATCGTCGACTCCCTTACAGGTCATTTCAGAAGTGAATATTTAGGCAGAGAGAATCTAGCGGAGAGACAACAGAAACTCAACAAACACATGCATCGACTCATAAGATTAGCGCAAGCGTTTAATGCTGTAGCTGTAGTAACTAATCAGGTTATGTCAAAACCCGATGCATTCTTTGGAGATAGGGTGCAAGCTGTAGGAGGTCATATAGTAGGACACACAAGTCACACTAGGATTTTTCTGAGAAAAGCCTCAGGGGGCCGTGTCAGAATAAGACGTCTTGTATCAAGTCCTTATCTACCAGAAGGAGAAAGAGTATTCAAGATAACAGAAAATGGCATAGAGGACATTACAGAAAAAGAATAGAATTCCATTGAAAACAGAAAGTTCTACATGAAGTTGTAAATTGTACTCCACAAAACAATCCAAGTTAAAAAGTAAGCACCAACTCCTATCATGTAAAGTTGTCTAAGACTAGAAATTTTGTTGGGCCAAATATTCAAAATGTAACGATAAATAAGAACAGAGGCAAAGTAAAAGCCTATTCCAAAACCAAGGCCATAAAAATCAGTTAAATTAAAAATGATACATACAAAAGCTGCTACGACAGCAAGAACCGCCTTGCTCCAATAGACCTTCTCTGCAGCATTACGCATCAACATATGAAACCACCATTCAACTTAATTGTTAGATATTAAGCCTTGGAAGTTTGTTTTAAAACTTTGCCTGTTTGTTTAGCACATGTGATAGTTTATAAATATGAAAGTAAAAAATGGAAGTAAAGGAAGACTGTTTAATGGGAGAATCAGAAATTAAGGACGGCAAAACATTCTTCATTCTTGGAAGTGTAGGATCATTACTAATGAGTATCGCTTCCATTTTCATGGTGATCTATGGTTTTTACATGGCCTTTTATGGAAGCGCAGAGTTCATGTATATATTGGCAATAGTCAGTTCAATCATTTTTGTGGTCGGAGTGTGTTTCAAAGGCCTAGGCTTCTATGGATTTTACAGAAATTATGGTGCACCTATGGGTTTAGTTAGCTACATATTTTCCATACTGATTTTAATCTACCTGTTCATATGCACAATTTTACCAACAGTGTTACCGACAGAGTATGGAGAGTACATGTGGTTTTACACATATTACGATCAAAGTTTCATCTTTTATGTTGGTGGTTTAGTACTTCTCGGTATCATGGCGATAATCTTTGGACTCACATTCATATTCTTGAGAAATGATGCAGGTTTGCCAGAATTATCCTTAGCAAGTGGGATAGTTTTGATAGCTGCTGGAAGTTTCCTAGCGTCGTATTGGGGATCAATTATCGGGCTAGTACTATTGTTCATTAGCGGAGTCATGAGTGCTGTGATCTTTCTAAAAGCTAAACTCTAGATCATACGGACACTACTTTTTTCGAAAAACTTATTTTTTGCATCACGTGTCCTTTTATCCAGTGATAAAAATGAGCTTTAGGAATGACGGGTTCAAAAGAAGTAGACGCTGGTCCATTTTCAACGAGATTGATAAAATGTTTGAGGAAATGTTCAGAGAGAGCTTCGAGACTTTACCTAAAGAAATGTATAAGGAACGTAAACTTCCTGACGGAAGCACCGTGAGAACTTTTGGACCAATAGTATATGGCTATTCTATGACCATGGGGCCGGATGGAAAACCTGTTATAAGAGAGTTTGGAAATCTAAAACAGTCACGCACCCGTGGACTGCCATTAGTTGGGGGACAACGAGAACCACTAGTAGATGTTATAACAGGCGATGAAATGGTGCAAGTAATAGCAGAAGTCCCTGGTGTTGAGAAAAAAGACATTAACCTAAGTGCAACCGAAAACAGTCTAACAATTTCAGTCGGCACCGAACTACAGAAATACTATAAAGAAGTGTCCCTTCCAGTCGAAATCGATCCTGAAAGTGCC
>JAUVYS010000060.1 GCA_030602965.1 Candidatus Bathyarchaeota archaeon
GGTTTCTGAATTATCTTCCTAACTTTTTTCGGTTTATCAAAGGCTTTAAAAACTCGTAAATCCTTCCCGCTGTACGTCATGTGTCTGCTTACATCATAATTAGTTCTATATGCACTGCCAGAAATTTCAGTCCATCCCCAACGTTCTAACCACACTTCTTGATCGAAAGTTTGTTTCGAATAATGGGCCTTCTCTTCTGGTAGTTGCTCTCTTAGTCGCTGTTTTTCCGGCGGAACACCTAACTCTTTCATAAACCTGACAGCAAGAGCCAAGAAATATGCCTGTATCTCATTACCTATCAAACCTTTTTTTAGAGCTTCTTTTACAGTGACTTCTGTTATTCTATTTGTTCCAGAGGTTTGCTCTTTTGATGTTAGAATCCGAAGTTTTTGATCCTGTAGAAGCTTTATTCTTGAATATGAAGAGTCATCAGGGTCGAAGAAGATCTCGTAATCAATGATTGTAAATTCTCTCAATCTAATTGGTCCTTTTCTTGGTGCAATCTCGTTTCTTAAGCATCTTCCAACTTGAGCTATACCAAGAGGTAGCCGCTCTCTCTCTGAAGAATAGACTCTCTTGAAATCTACAAACTGTGCTTGAGCAGCTTCAGGTCTTCCGTAACCAGTTATACTTCTCCAATAGGGACCTATTTCTACTTTAAACATTAAATTGAAAGGAGAAGACTTCTCTAATTCACCACCACATTTTGGGCATCGAATATTTTTTTCTCTTATAACTTTGTCAAGTTCTTCAGCTTTCAATCCTTCTTTTATTTCGACTACTGCTTCTTTTATAACATGGTCGGTTCGGTAGGTCTCATTACAGGCAGTACACTTTGTGAGTATGTCCGTGAAATGGGCGATGTGGCCTGAGGCTTCAAAAACAGCTGAAGGTACAATCATTGTTGACTCGATCTCTACCATGCCCTCTTTTAATACAAATATCTTCATCCATTTGTTCTCAATATTACGTTTGAGTGTGGCACCGATGGGACCATAATCATAGAACCCACTCAGCCCTCCATAAATCTCAAATGAGGGGAAAAAAATTCCTCTTCGTCTACTAAGCTCTGAAATTCTATCGTATAAGTCCATGGTTATCAATTCCTGTTGTTTGTCAATTATCCGATACATATTTACTTAAAGATAGTCTAAGGATTTAGACAATAAATTTAGGGATTTAAGACTGCTTTTTTAATTTTTATAGTTATTTTTTCAAAGATCAGAGCAATTGATTTATATTATTTAATGGTTTTTTCCTATTTTTCCATGCATCTGAGAGAAACAATTTTCAGTATGTAGTAAATTATTTACATATTGTAAGAAGATTTAAAGTAGTTAAACTGTTAAAAATGGAGATTGTCTAATCTTAAAATTGTGTAATGAGATAAATCTTAATTGAGGATAACTCTGATGCCTGACGAGGATCTATCAAAAGACACAAGGCAGATTTATGCTGCTCTCAGTCATCCAATTAGGAAGACGATTGTGGATCTCATGGCAAAGAACGGAAGGATTGGCTTCAGAGATCTAAAAGAAGAATTGAATGTTAGCGTAGGTACTTTATACTATCATCTTGACACACTTGGAGACTTAGTTACTCAAGACAAGAAAAGAAAATACATCCTAACCAATAAAGGTAAACTTGCTATCAAAATTTTCGCCTCTAGCAAAGAAACCCTCGAAGATATGGGAATTGAAAAAAAAGCTCCTCCTGTAACTTTGTTCAATCGTATAAGTTCAATAGTTTTGCCAAAACAGCTGTTTGCTTTTATCTCATCAACGCCCAGGAAACGAATCGTTGAAGCCACTGCTATAATTGCTCTTGGATCTTGGCTCTTGGCTGAAGCAAGATTAGAGCCAATCTTATTGTTCTTTAATAGTAGGCCAACTGTTGAACCTTATATGATTGCAATTGAGTTCTTCGTGAGTTGGTTACTAATTTTTGCTTTAAGCGACGGGTTATCTTATCTGATATATCGTAGAAAAGAAGAGCATTTAGCATTACTCTCAGGAACAGCTTTTTCTCTTTCTCCAATCATCTTTTATGCTTTCCTGTGGGCTCTAGTCAAAGCGATTAGTCCTGGATTTCTTTTAAACGACATTTTTTGGTGGGGTCTCATGCTTACCTGTCAAATTTGGTCAATCGGTTTATTATCCATCGCTATAAGCATATCTAAGGCTCTGAGGATCGATAGAGCTGCAGTGATAAGTTTCTTGATACAATATCTTAACATAGTCTATGTTCTCTTTTTCGTATTCAGATTTACAATTTGAGGTAGTATGACTTGAATAAACAGGGTCTAAATCGCAGAAAATCCTGTATACAGACACTCACGTTCTTGACGATTTTCCTAATACTTCTGTCTTTGCTTCCAGTCGTTATGATGGATGATGCAGATAATCCTGTTCAAGTCTATAAAGAAGGTGGGAAAACAGTATTACAATCTGATGTGTTGACGACCGAGATTTCTGGAACAAAACCTGTTATAACCTTCTATTATACAGGTGACACAGGGAATTATACACATTTCAGACTGAGTCTTGATAAGATCTATGAGTACGATGATGATATTGTACTATCATTGGAAGTAAATGAATTACCTTGGGCTCAAACAGACCCCTATGTTATAGTTGATGACGAAGGTAAAGAAATCGGCTACAGTGTTCGTCTAATACTTTTTGGACCACCAGTTTACCAATTTGGAGTCATGTTTGAGGTCAATATGTATCATAATGCCTTTAATACATCTACTTCAGTAAATGGCAAAACAGCTTACACTCTGGCTGGTAGAAGCGAGCTTGGAATTAATGTCATCATATGGAACTGGACTTTTGCACAGCCCAGTTCTAGTGGCTTGGCTCTAGAGTTCAAATTAATTAGAGATATTCCAGGTGAGACTACAAAAAGCCATTCTTCGGCGTATCAGCAAATGGAGGATTCAGGTTTAATCCAAATCATAGGAGTAGAATCAGAACTAGTAGAAGGATTCTATAAATGGTCCAATGAAGCAGTTGCCACCTTTTCCGGTATCTCATCAATCTTACCTATTGAAGCAAACATCATAGAGGATGAAGAATCCGATTACGTTTCTCTAAAATATGGAAGATATCAAGGCGTCCTTCAACATTACATGAGTATAGGTATAATAGAAGAGAACGCTGAGTACATATTAATACCCAGACCAGAAACAATCAATCTACCCATCGTGATTCTGACAGGAGTCTCTGCTTTTATAGTTTTAATAGTAGCATTCTTGAGAAAACCCCCAAGAGAAGACTGAAATATAAAACCCTTTTTTTCGATGTAAAGTGATTGGGGGGAAGATGGCTTCAGAAAATAATTATTATTTAGAGAGAGGAGGAAAAACTTCTGCCATCTTCCCTTTCCCATGAAATTAAACTTTGGAACAAAGAATTTTGTTAGGGTATTTAAGCCTTATGGGTTTTTAAATTAGCCATAGTCTATATGGCTTTGATTCTCTTGACAATTGGTGGACGAATCTTTTTTAGAATCCTGTATCCGCACTCGTGGCATTTAATCTCTGGCATTAGAACCAATTTATCATAACTTATCCTTGCACCACATTTAACGCACTCATAAATTATTCCACTGAGTGTGCTTTTATCTTCAGTCATTCACATTTCATCCATGCAGTAAGACTGCTACCTTAGAAGCAATCACTTTTTAATAAACATAACGCGAAGAGTTAGGAGCTAAAAAACTCAATTAATTATTCTTATATTATTAACACGCTCTCTTGAATCCTAGCAGTCAAAGGAAGAGAAGGAACTTCATTGCAACCAAAAAAAGAAGTGATTTTTCAGCCACCTAGAAAACGTGTGAAAGTTCAAGTTGAAACAAGCATTTTGGAAGCTGCAAGACTGGCGGATGTAGACTTGACATCAATATGTGGTGGTAAAGGTGAATGTGGTAAATGTAAAGTCATTGTTGAGAATACGGATGCTATCAGTTCGATGACTAACGAAGAGAAGAAGCATTTAACCTCTGCGGAGCTTTCAAGATACCCTGAAACTGTAAATACATTAGAAAAATTGAAAAAACATCTTAATTAATGGTAATAATTCTTTTGGTTTACCTTTGATTCAAGAGCAATATATTATAAATTTACGATGTTCTAGATTTTAACAAGTTCCTGAAAGATGTGATAGTTGTGAGTTTTAAGAATGTAACCAGAGAAGAGTTGGCAAAAATGATAGATCACACACAACTGAAACCAGATGCAACTTACGATAAAATTGAGAAATTATGCCAAGAGGCTTTGAAGTATGGTTTCTACGCTGTTGTTGTTAACCCTTTTTTTGTTCCTTATGCTTCTAAGCTTGTTAAAGACAGTCGTGTTAAAGTGGCTAGTGTCGTTGGCTTCCCTTTAGGTGCATCAACCACAGAGGTGAAAACTTTTGAAACAAGAGACCTTGTTGAAAAGGGTTGCGATGAAGTGGACATGGTCATTAATATTGGTTCCTTAAAATCTAGAAAATACGAGGCTGTGAGGAGAGATATTGAAGCAGTGGTGGAAGCCGCGCAGGGCGCTGTTGTAAAAGTAATTATTGAAGCATGTTATCTAACAGATGAAGAAAAGATAAAGGCCTGTGAACTTTCAAAAAAGGCAAGAGCAGACTTCGTGAAGACTTCAACAGGCTTCGGGCCATCAGGTGCGTTAACTAGTGATGTGAAGCTGATGCGGATTACAGTGGGTAAAGATATGGGTGTTAAAGTTGCTGGAGGAATCCGAGACTTCAAAACCGCCTTAAAAATGATTGAGGCTGGAGCAAACAGGATTGGAGCCAGTCGTAGTGTATCAATAATTGAAGAAATAAGTAAGACGTAACAGCATCAAGGTTTTGTAAGCAAATTTTTTCTTATCAGATATTTCTATTTATAGAGAATTAGTCAGGTTAGTATGTGCGACAGATTTTAGAAATACATGAACTTAAGCTCCACTGGGGTAGATTTCATAGTTCTAAACCAACTTTCTACACAAAACGTAAATCCTCTATAATTGCTTTTATTGGAAATTATGCTCTTGGAACATTCTAAATACGAGATTTATATGTGCCCTTTTTTTCAAGGCATAAGATTGTGTCAAAAGAAAAAGTTGTTATATGTACTTATATAATTTCTACAGCTACTTTGACACAGTATACTCTGATGGTTCAATAATTAGCTAAGAAATTTAATGTCCCAATAAAAACTGTGTAATTAAAATCGTCTGGTTAAATAGTAGAAGATTATGATTGTAAGAATTTACAAGATTTTATCTCTAAAAGGTTGTATGAAAGTTGAATGATGAAAAAATCATAGGAAATATCCGTGTAACTCTTTCGTCATTAGATTTTGAGCATTTCAAAAAGGCAATGACTGATGCATTAAAGGCAAGGATACCTCCAGATGAGATCATGCTTGAAGGTATTGCTGGGGGGTTGAGGTTGTTGGTGAAAAATACGAAGCGGGTGAATATTTTCTCTCAGAGTTAGTTTTGGTAGGTAACATGCTTCAGGAAAGCATTCAGCTTCTTGAACCAGTCTTGGTAAATAAAGAAATCTCCGCAATGGGTAAGGTTGTCATTGGAACAGTTGAAGGCGATTTGCATGATATTGGGAAGAACTTGGTTGCTTACATGCTCTCTGGTGCTGGTTTTGAAGTTCGTGATTTAGGTGTTGATGTCTCAGCTAATGAGTTTGTTGAAGTGTCCCTTCTTTTCGTCAGTAACGATTTTATCTCCATGAAAGAATATGCTCCCAATCACGACAGTTGGATACTGACCCGGTTGACCACCAACCATGATTCCGCTTAAATCAAAAATCTTCTGTTCTTTCTCGAACTTGAACATCTTCAATACATATTTTTCATTGCGTAATTGAGAAGAACTCTCAGAACCTCTCTATTAAACTATTGACAATCAATGGAAAAGCGATGGTTGTATCGCAATAGACAGTTGTGAACAAGCTTTTCTCATCGACTTTTCCCCAGCTTAATGCCTCCTTAAGAGTAGCCCCGCTCAAACCACCGTAATGTGGTGTGTCGGTTGTAATCTGAATGATATACTTGTGTGGTTTATCGGCTATGAGTACTGATTGTAAGATAAAATTCTTTGGGACTCCTCCGCCAAGAATTATTACGCCGGTTGTTTTTCCTTCCTTCTTAAGATCGAGATTTAAGTTTACGACATAACTTAGGTCTTTAAACTCGTTGATTCTAATATTCCGTGTTTGGGAGTTTATCCAGACTTGTAATCCAAGAATGGAGTCTACAAAAGCTGGAACTATAATCTTTACGTTGTTCTGTTGAGCGTTTTTCACCACAGAGTGTTTGTCGTGTAATTGTTTTCCAATCTCATTGAGTAACTTAAACGTAGAATACTCTCCTTCGTTGATATTGTTTAAGATGGCTTGAATGTTCTTTTCCATAGTCGCCATTGTCTCTACTGGAGCGAGGAGGTCAAATATCCGATTGTAGCCTTTTCTCTTTAACACTAAGTCATCAACTTTCTCAGGATTGGTTGGTTCATATTTTTCTCCAAAACATTGTGCAAGGTCGTGAGTAATGTTTGCGCCTGTTGAGACAATGATGTCAACCCACCTGCGTTTAATCATCTCCGTAACACAAAGACGCATGCCTGCAGGTATTAGAGCGCCTGACAAGCCAAGAAACTTGACACATTTCTTGTCTTTAATCATCTCCTCCATTATGTCAACTGCCTCACCCAATCTTCGCGCGTTAAAAGCTGTAAATCTCAGCTGCTTTACTAAATCGTTAATTGGCTGCTTCTTAGGCTTGAGGTTCTTCCATTTCTTCATATTTTAAAATAAAATAAAGGGATTATTAGAAGTTGACTGTAACAAGAATAATCAGCAATAAAATGAAGGGAGAACAAAAGAAGAAAATTGTTACTTGAATTTTGGAATTATCTCCTCAGCAATGATCCGGATAGACTCCTTTTTCTTTGGACCTATTGGAGATCCCACAACTATTTGAGTCACCCCTTTCTTTGTTAGTTCCCTGATTTTCTTAATGCAATCATCAGGGCTTCCATACACTGAGAAGATGTTTACCATCTTATCTGTAACAGCACCAAAAGCATCATCAAATTTGTTTTTAGCTAACGCTTCACCTATCTTTGCTGCATCTGACTCGGGAATATCATGTTTACTCAACACCGCCGCTGGACTTCCTGCAACGATGAAAGCAACTATAGGTGCAACCTTACTCCTGGCTTTATCAGTATCAT
>JAUVYS010000008.1 GCA_030602965.1 Candidatus Bathyarchaeota archaeon
CGAAGGCCTACGCCAGAGGATCTTGAGTCCTCCCCCTTTGGTCGATTTTTCTTTGACCTGGCTCGGGGACTTCCGCATTAATATAAAATTTTGTATCATTGAATGTAAGTTTTAAATCTTAATCATTAAGTGCTTGTCCAAATGTATGTTTGTGTAAAATACTAATTTTCTCAGGCTGTATTCTAAAACGATGTTTTTCATATTATCTCTGTGCCAATCTTTTCGCCTTTGATTACTTTCTCTATGTTTTCTATATTTGTACCGTCGATTATCCATGTTGGAATTTTTGAACGTTTCACAATTTTCGCTGCTATGGGGTCAAAGAGTTGATAGCTTCCTGCCGAGAGTTTAGGAGAAAGCATCATTTGAAGCAATTTTTCGGCTTTGATTTTATCTATTTTCTTTGCCTTTAGATTCCTTTTAGGGTCATCTGTGAATACTCCTTCTACGTTTGTTGCGTTTATTAAAATATCTGCGTTAATTGCCTCTGCAGCCACTGCAGCTACAGCGTTAGTTGATTGACCTGGTTGGAATCCTCCTAGAATTACTATCTTATTAGTTTCAAAGGCGGTTCTCAACTCTTCAACGCTTGTAGGTGTTTCTAGAAACGCGTCTTCTTGAAGCTTGGCTATGATTAACCTTGCATTCAATCTTGAAATTATAATGCCAATTATATCACAGATGGCTTCGGATTCTCCTAAAGCCCTTGCTGCATTGATATATAAGCGAGCTGTCTCTCCTCCCCCTGTTATAACAATTAGCCTGTGACCAGCATTTTTAAGTTTCATAAGAAGTTGAGCGTAGGAGGAAATAATCTTTATATTTGGTTTTGAAGGAAATGCATGACCTCCAATCTTTAAGACTATTTTCAAGAGAAACCCCATCAAATTTTTACATGTTAAAATATATAAACTCGCACAGTAGTTAGGTTCAACGAAACCCTTCTTAAACAGTTTGTGATCTCTATGTCGGAATTTAAAGACTCACTTTTAAAGTTCCGACTGAAGAGATCGCTCGAAATCTTAGCATCTAAGAAAGGGCAGCACACAGAACTTGTTACTCTTTATGTTCCACATGACCGTCAAATAAGCGATGTTACTAATAATCTTAGACAGGAACTTGGCACTGCCTCCAACATAAAGTCAAAGACTACAAGGAAGAATGTTCAAGACGCTATTGAATCTACTTTGCAACGTATAAAATTATTCAAGAAACCGCCCCAAACAGGTCTGGCGATATTCAGTGGAGCAATACCTCAGAACGGACCTGGTAGTGAGAGAATGGAAGTTTACGTTGTAGTTCCACCTGAACCTATTAACTTATACTACTACAGATGTGATAACCGTTTCCACATAGAACCATTAAGAGAAATGCTGAAAGAGAAAGACACGTATGGGATACTTGTTTTAGATAGTAGCGGTGCTGCCTTTGCAACACTTAAAGGTATAACCTTGGATATTGTTCGAAAAATCACATCTGGTATTCCTGGAAAACATCGGGCTGGAGGCCAATCTGCTAGACGGTTCGAGAGATTTCGAGAAGCAGAGGTTAACGAGTATTTCAAGCGCATTGGGAAATATGCAAACAAAATTTTCCTTAAAATTCCAGATCTTAAAGGTATAATCATCGGAGGGCCAGGTCCAACAAAATACGATTTTGAAAAAGAAAACTTACTTCATTATACTCTCAAAGACAAGATTCTTACAACTATTGATACCGCATATGTGGGCGAACAAGGAGTTGAGGAACTCGTTGAGAAATCAACCGACGTACTTAAAGAGGTTCGATACTTCGAAGAGAAGAAATTAGTTCAAAAATTTCTTTACGAAATTGGTCACGACACAGGTCTTGCTATTTACGGAGAGAATGAAGTTCGCAAAAGTCTTGAAAAGGGAACGGTTAGTCTTCTTCTACTTTCTGAAGACTTGGTTAAAAAACGTGTAACAATTAAATGCAAAAACTGCGATCATCAAGCTCAGAAAACGATGACCCAACAAGACATCAAGAATATGCAAAAATGGTTAGATAGCAAGTCCTGTCCAAAATGTTCAGTTCCCAACCTTGTAATAGATAAGACAGAAGATTTGATTGACGAGTTAGCTAAACTAGCGGATCAGTCAAGAGCAAAAATTGAAATTATATCGCCAAAAACAGAAGAAGGCGTAGCATTAAAGAAAAGCTTTGGCGGTGTGGCTGCAATTTTACGCTATAAACAATGATAATACGATAATAAAAAAATATAACCAATTCTTAACATTTGCTATTCACTATAACTAATAACATCGCGTCTACCCGTGGAAAACCATGAAGCTTCAACCTAGGATCTTAGAGACGAGATGGGATCCAACCCTAGAGAAAGAAATCAGTGATAGCTGGGCGAAGGGGAAAATAACTTCTTTCAATCTGAATACAAAAAAGAAGATATTTACTATTGACACACCTCCTCCTTATCCATCCGGAAAACCGTGGCATATTGGTGCTGCAGTTCATTATTCGCAAATTGATATGATTGCTCGAACTGCTAGAATGCTTGGTTTTGAAGTTAAGTTTCCAATAGGTATCGACAGAAACGGTCTGCCAGTGGAAATCTATACAGAGAATAAATTCAGCATAGAAATGCACAAAACGCCAAGAGAGAAGTTCATAGAACTTTGTGCGCACGCTTTGGATGATGTAGAAGCGGAAATGCTTGAGATAATGAAAAGTATGGGTATGAGCTGTAATTTTGACAATTATTATCGAACTGACTCGAAAGATTATAGAATTTTAACTCAAGCGACTTTTATAGAGCTTTGGAACAGAGGGTTAATATACGAATCAACTAGGCCAAACATTTACTGTATTCATTGTAAAACAACAATTGCTGACGCAGAAGTTGAATATGAGGAACTAGCTACTCAACTGGTTTACATTAATTTTGACTTGAAAGATGGTAAGCAAATAACGATAGCAACGACTCGCCCTGAATTGCTTTGTGCATGTCAGGCGGTTATTTTCCACCCAGATGATGATAGGTATAAAAATCTTGAAGAAACAACAGTTGTTCTTCCAATTTACAACAGAGAGGTTTCTATTATTCAGAGCAAAGAGACAAAGCCAGAGTTTGGAACTGGGCTTGCGATGATATGTAGTTATGGTGATTTTTCAGATGTTCGATTGTTTAGAGAACTTGGTTTACAAGAAATAATTGCCATAAATGAAGAAGGAAAGATGACAGAAAACGCAGGAAAACACTCATCCCAACTAGTTGAAGATGTGAGAATACAGATAATAAAAGATTTGAAAGAACAGGGCTCGGTTGTAAAGATAGAAGAAATTAAACATAGAACTCCTGTTTGTGGTAGATGCCACACACCAATAGAAATAATTTCAATGAAAGAGTACTATCTGAAACAAATTGAATATCTTCCTGATATTAGAAAAATTGCTGAAAATATGCTATTCCATCCAGAAACACATAGACAAATATTATTGAACTGGATTGATTCTGTTACGATTGATTGGCCAATTTCTAGGAGAAGATATTATGGAACCGAAATTCCAATCTGGTATTGCAAAGAATGTGATAAACCAAACATACCTAAACCAGGAAAATATTACCAACCTTGGAAAGAGAAACCGCCGTTCAAATCATGTCAGCACTGTGGGAGTAAAAAAAGCTTCGTAGGTGAAGATAGAACTTTTGATACTTGGATGGACTCAAGTGTATCGTCGCTTTTCATTTCTGGTTATTTGAGAGATAATAAACGCTTTAAAAAAACATTTCCAAATACTTTAAGACCACAAGCAAAGGATATAGTGAGAACGTGGCTTTTTTACTCGATTCTTCGATGTTTTCAATTGACAAATCAACCACCTTTCGATCAAGCATGGATTATGGGGTATGGTGTTGATGAGAAAGGAGAGAGGATGAGCAAGAGTAGGGGAAATGTTGTAGACCCGTTTCCTATTTTAAAGAAATATGGTGCTGACACATTTAGGTTCTGGGGGGCTTCAGAAACAAGTTTAGGTTCTGATTTCAGATGTTCTGTACAAAAAATTGCGAGTGCTTCGAGGTTCTTAACAAAAATTTGGAATATATCCAGATTTATATCTAGTTTTCCAAAGCCAAAAGAAGCCAAGCTTACAAATACAGACAAATGGATTTTAGCTGAACTCGGCAACTTGATAAAAAACTCTCTGAAAGGATATAAGGGCTTCAATTTTTTCATTCCATCAAACACAATCCGTGAATTTGCTTGGAATTTATTTGCTGCGCATTATATAGAAATGGTTAAAAAAAGGGCATATGGCCAAGGATTTACAAGAGACGAGCAAAAAGCGGCTTGGTTCGTTCTTCACACTTGTCTAAAAAATATTTTGCTATTGCTTGCGCCAATAACACCATTTCTAACAGAGGTGATTTGGAAACAACTATATTACAAGAAAAGCATCCATGTAAACCAATTTCCAGAAATTAAATGGAAAACTGATTTATCAGAAATAACTAGTGATTTGATAAGATTTAATTCAAAAATTTGGAACGATAAGAAAGAAAAAGGCTTATCTCTAAAAGAATCTATAAAAACAAAAATACCTGAAAAACTCAAACCATTCGAAAAAGACCTAATTCATATGCATAATATAACTGTCTAGCTTGCACATAAAAACTTCTTTCAACCAGTGTGCTAATGAATCACTTATATGCATATTTTTGCTATGTTCATTCACATTACCTTTTTTCCTAATTTATAGTTTAAAAAGTATTATGTAAAACTGGTGGGCCCGGCGGGATTTGAACCCGCGTTCTCTGGCTCCGAAGGCTTACACCAGTGTAGTTTATCTACATCTGTCAGTGCCTTGATCCAAACTAGGCTACGAACCCACAAATCAGATGTGAAGAGCAGCTAAAGAGATTTTCTATTTTCTTGAATAATACATGAATAATTGTATCTATTGAATAAATCAGTGAAAATTATTTAAATTATAGTTTATAATTATTTGAATTGAATCCTTTATCTTTACGTTTTATTGTTAAAGGAGAATCATAATATGGGAGAGACACATTTACAAGATCTGCAATTCCGACTTATGACCATTGAATTACTTACTATCGCTAAGAAGAAGTATACCTATAGAGAATTAGCTTCTAAAACAGGACTTCCTGTAACAGTCCTAAGTAGATACGTTAAGGGGCATGTTCTGCCAGGAGGAGGTAGAGCGCGAAAACTATGGGTAATTTTAAAGAAGCTTGTAGGACTAGAAGAAGAGCTTAGAAGAAGAATTAAGTTTGATGAATCAGGTTACTTTGACAATACATCAATTATAAGTGATATTGCTCTTTTAAAGCAAGCTGCGCAATATGCTCTATCAAAATTTGCTGGAAGGCGAATTACTAAAGTATTAACTGTTGCAACGGATGGTATACCCTTGGCCACTGTAGTAGCTGACGCGTTAAATGTCGATTTACTAATGGTTAAAAAGAATAAAGAAGTCGGAGTGAAAGAGTTCATAGAGGAAACCTTTATTCCTGGTTTTTCAGATGTAATAACCTCTCTATATCTGCCTAAAGGGGCTGTTAAAAGAGGAGACAGTGTTCTAATTGTAGATGACGTCATAAAAACCGGCGAAACACAACGAGCATTAATGGACATGATGAAAAAAGCAAGAGCCGAGGTTGCTGGTATTTTTGCTCTTATAGCAATTGAAAATGATTGGTTGTCCAAACTGCAGAATACTCCTAAATGTCCAATTGAAGTTGTCATAACTGTGCGACCACGAAAAATAGACAAGCGAAGATAAAATTAGTTCATCACCTAAAGAGAATGTGTTTATGAGTAACTTCTATTAAAGAAATTCAGTGTTAATCGCTATCAACTTTTTAAATTATGAAATTGGTGTTTTTGTCTCCCGTCGTGATTTTATGTATGAAGAAATAATCGAAGCAAGCTTCAAAAAAACCGGAGTCATAATTCCATCTCAAAAAGACGCTGATTTCTTGTATAAAAGCGGCTATGGGATTTTACATGAAGAAGACGAAGGATCAATCTTAGGATCATGTGAAACACTTTACTTAGTTACTGAGAAACGACTTCATATAATTGATCATAAGAATCATAAGGAATTAAATTTCCAAGCGCTGCTTGAAAAATTCCGAGGCAAAGATGCAGAGATCTGGACTAGATACCTAATTTACAGGGATCTTAGAAGTCGAGGCTATGTTGTTAGAGACGGATTCAGCTTTGGGATAGATTTCCGTTTATATGAACGAGGTAAATATGGAGAACAAGCTGCAAAGTATGTTGTCTTTGGTATATGTGAAGGAATTCCGACACCTATTAAGAAGCTTAGTGAGGTTCTTCGATTCGTTCAAAGTACAAAAAAGAGTCTCATTCTTGCGGTTGTGGATAGGAGAGGTGAGATCGTGTATTATTCACTTTCTAAACTTACTTTTTAATAGAGGATAATTTTGTTAAAAGTAATTGGTCTTATTAAATTAACAAGGATCATCAATTCTTTAATGATGGGGTTTGCTGTTTTAATAGGTGAAACCATTGCACTGGGGGGTAGCCATCCTCATTTAATGAGTACTTTGCTTGGATTCACTACTGCTTTCACTTTAACTGGGGCTTCAATGGCTGTTAATGATTATTATGATAGGTCTGTTGACGCTGTGAACGAGCCTAACCGCCCAATACCTAGTGGGATAATATCTCCAAAAGAAACCCTAGTATATGCTGCAGCATTAGTCATTATTGGTATGCTATCAGCGTTTTTTACAAATTGTGCTTGCCTTATAATTGCTACGATTTCATTGATCGTATCCATGTTTTATAATACAAAGGGTAAAGCATCAGGTTTAACTGGGAACTTTATGGTCAGCTTCAGTGTGGCGATACCATTTGTATATGGAGGATTAGTTGTAAAACAGATAGTTGATCCTTTACTTCTGCTTTTTTCTTCGATAGCTTTTTTATCGAATACAGGTAGAGAAGTAACAAAAGGCATAGTAGACGTTGAAGGGGATAAGATAAGGAACTCAAAAACAATCGCTTTAGTCTTTGGCTCTAAGAAGGCTGCAATAGTAGCAGCACTTTTTTATATTTCCGCTGTTTTTTTGAGTGTTGTCCCTATCTTTCTAAACTTAGTAACTTCCACCTACACGCTTCTTATTGTGGCTTCTGATTTAGGTTTTATTTTTTGTTCAATGTTATTACTAAAAAACTTCTCAAGGGATAATGCTAGATTTATCAAAAACATTGTGTTAATTTGCATGATTGCTGGTTTAGCAGCTTTCATGATGGGCGTCTATTAACATCACGTCAAGTTTCAATAACTGGCGGGCCCGCGGGGATTTGAACCCCGGATCTGCAGCTATCTTCCATGGAGAATATCATTAGGAGGCTGCTGCCTTATCCAGACTAGGCCACGGGCCCAAGGGTTCAAAGTTTAGGGAATATAAATTTTTTGTCATTCTTTTCTCGTTATTTAGATAAGACAACGAATTTTACTGCTTCCATATGACCCGGGATGTTTGTTGGCGCCCTTCGGCAGGAGCGAATAATCACTCGCTCCTTTGGCCGGGATTTGAACCCGGGTCGAGCGGGATCTGCGGTTTTTCGACAGCCACTCATGTTAGACCTGACTGCACCACCAGGGCTATATTTGATAGGATGATTAGAAATTTGGGAATATGTGGCTTATTTAAGCATTTACATACCTTTCCGTCTTTCAAAAATATCAAAGCAAATAGTTTTTGGTCCCGCGGGAGCGAGTTTCAGCTAAACATTAGATTGATTATGCTTTTGAACGCCCGACAATCCGGTGTCTGTTAGCTTGGTATGTTAAGTTTTGTCTACCCAAAGTAGACATCTACAGCGTCTCCGTCCTTTTCACTTGAAAAGGGGACTCGGAAGCTCTACCAAGCTGAGCTACCGCGGGATAAATCAAAGAAAACAAAAATTGGCATATAAATGTTCTTTGATTCTAAACATCTACATCTTATCTCAGCTTTCAGAACAATAATAAGTAGGCTGAACATAAATCACGATACCTAATAACACTTATAAGTCAACTAGATTTTCTCTTCCGATGAAAAACAAGCGGGCCCGTAGCTCAGCAAGGAAGAGCATCGGGCTTTTAACCCGGTGGTCCTGGGTTCAATTCCCAGCGGGCTCACCACTTATAATTCTCCCATGTTCTTCATGATTCAGTACAATTGTCCAAAAAATTATGGAGATTAGTAAGCCTCCACATCTCGGTGAGTCTACGATAAAGTTTATTAAGTTCTTGACGTTGCTACTTTTGTTAACTTTAGATTTAGAGGCAATGCCTCTTATGAAATTTGGGTTTTTTAGACTAGGTGATTTTCTAGTCAAATCCGTTTGGAGGAAATTCAAGTCATTGGTTACGAATTTGGGAATTAATATCATTGAATTGTGTGTGCAGGGTGTTAATGCTAAGTGTTGAATGATTTGCAATCATTAAAATTAGATCTTTGGATTTTAATGAAAAAACATATTGAAGAAAAGGGCTTGGTCAGGCAGCATCTTGATTCGTATAATGATCTTATAGATGGAGGTTTACAGGAAATAGTGAATGAGGTAGGGAAAATTCAGGTAGAAGCTCAAGATTATCCTTTTAAAGTTAAGCTTGGAAAGATTGAAGCCACTCTTCCGCGAATTGTAGAGGTAGATGGTTCAGATCACACAATTTATCCGATGGAAACTCGACTAAGAAGTCTAACTTATTCTGCTCCTCTATACCTTGAAATGATACCTGTAAAAGACGGCGTTGAAGGTTTCTCAGAAACTGTTTACATTGGTAATCTTCCGGTTATGTTAAAGTCTAAACTATGTCCTCTTTCTAAGATGACTCCTGAGGAGCTAATTAAGGCAGGTGAGGATTCAAACGATCCTGGTGGATACTTCATTGTTAATGGTACAGAAAGAGTAACTGTTGCAATGGAGGATTTAGCCCCAAATAGAATATTGGTTGACATCGATAATAGTGGAACTAAGCCTGTTTACAGGGCGAAGGTTTTCTCAACGACGGTTGGGTTCAGAGCAAGAATTGAAATGAAAATGAAGAATAATGGTGTCATCTATGTTTCTATACCGGGCGTCCCATCTGAGCTCCCAGTAATTATATTGATGCGAGCTTTACGCTTGGAGTCAGATAAAGATATAGTTGAATTGGTTTCAAGCGATGAAAAAATTCAGAACCAGCTTGAACCATCTTTTGATGTAGTTCAAGGAATAAATACAACTCAGGATGCAATAGCGTATATTGGTAATAGAGTTGCCTATGGTCAAATTGAGGAGTATAGAATTAAAAGGGCTGAAAGCGTTTTAATCAGGAACTTTTTTCCTCACATAGGTCAAACAGATGAAAACCATTTGGAGAAAGCAAGATTTCTAGGAGAGATGGCTTTAAGGGTTATTGAACTAAAACTGGGACGCAGAAAGGAAGACGATAGAGATAATTATGGAAATAAACGATTGAGATTAGCTGGGCCTCTCTTATCAGACCTCTTTAGGATAGCCTTTCGAAGTCTATGTAGAGACATAAAATATCAATTAGACCGCATGAGCATCAGAAGGAAAGCCCTCTCAATTCCTACTGCAGTAAGACCTGGAATAGTGACAGATCGTATGAACCATGCTTTGGCAACAGGAAACTGGGGGCGAGGAAGAGTTGGAATGACACAACTCTTAGATCGTACAAATTATATATCAACCTTAAGTCACTTAAGGCGTCTCCAATCTCCCCTTAGTAGAAGTCAACCAAACTTCGAAGCTAGAGATTTGCATCCAACTCATTGGGGAAGACTTTGTCCCAATGAAACACCTGAAGGTTCAAACTGTGGTCTAGTAAAAAATCTAGCTCTCATGGCATCCATTTCTGTTGTTACTGACACTGATAAGGTTAAACGTTTCTTGAGAAGCCCTCTAGGTGTAGTATCTACAACTAAACCTATTTCAGAGGAGAAGGAAGTTTACGCAAAAATCTTTGTTGATGGCTCTCTAATTGGATACCATAATGATCCGGGCTCCTTAGTAAGTGCTTTTAGGAAGGCTCGTAGGCATGGAGAAATAGATCCAGAGGTTAACATCGTTCACTACTCTGAACACAAAGGAAATGTTTCCCCTATAGTTTTCGTGAATTGTAATACTGGAAGAATACGACGGCCATTAATAATAATAGAAAATGGCGAATCTAAATTAAAACCTGAACAAATCACGAAACTAAAAGAAGGAGAAATCACATTTGAAGACCTTGTTTTAGAGGGTAGTATAGAATACCTAGATGCAGAGGAAGAAGAAAACACGTATGTGGCTTTAAACCATGAAAGCTTAACACCCATGCACACCCATCTGGAAATTGCACCTTACACAATACTCGGCATATGTGCATCAACAATTCCATACGCTGAGCATAATCAGTCTCCTAGAAACTCCTACGAAGCAGCGATGGCTAAACAAGCTTTAGGTATTTCCTCAATCAACTACTTCAACAGAGCAGACTCGCGATCACACCTCCTTCATTATCCCCAAAAACCCCTAGTAACAACAAAACCAATGGAAGTCCTGCGCTACAACGAAAAACCCTCTGGACAAAACTGCATAGTAGCGGTTTTATCCTACAAAGGCTACAACATGGAAGACGCTATAGTGTTAAACAAATCTTCAATACAACGCGGTATGTTTAAATCCTTTTTCTATCGGGTCTATGTTGCAGAAGGCAGACGGTACCTCGGCGGATTAAAAGATAAATTTGAAACTCCGCCTTCTGACACAAGGGGCTTCAGAGGAGAACAATATTATAAACTGCTTGAAGAAGACGGAGTTATTGGCGTAGAATCTCTTGTTAATGGAAGCGAGGTACTTATCGGCAGAACAAGTCCACCGCGCTTCTTAGAAGAATATAAGGAGTTTGAACTTAAAGGTCCCACAAGAAGAGACACCTCTATTACCATGAGATCTACCGAAGCAGGAACTGTGGATGAAGTATTTCTAATGGTTTCAGCTCAAGGCAATCGACTGGTTAAGGTTAAGACTCGGGATCAAAGAATCCCGGAGATAGGAGACAAATTTGCTTCTCGACATGGACAGAAGGGCGTAATTGGCATGGTTGTACCTCATGTTGACATGCCGTTCACAGAAGATGGCATTGTTCCTGACATAATAATTAATCCTCATGCCTTTCCCTCTAGAATGACTATTGGACAGTTTGTTGAGTCTATTTCCGGCAAAGTTGCAGCTTTAGAGGGTGAGGTCATGGATGGAACGCCTTTCTACAGTGTAACAGTGGATGAACTAAGGAAAAAACTCCTTAGTCTAGGTTTCCAACATAGTGGGAGGGAAGTCTTGTATGATGGTTCAACCGGAAAAAAATATGAAGCCTCCATCTTTATTGGTGTCGTATACTACCAGAAACTCCATCACATGGTAGCAGATAAAATACACGCAAGGGCAAGAGGACAAGTACAGATGCTTACTAGGCAACCCACTGAAGGAAGAGCTAGAGGAGGAGGTTTACGATTCGGGGAAATGGAAAGAGACTGTCTAATAGGATATGGCGCAGCTCTTCTTCTGAAAGATAGGCTTTTGGATGAATCAGATAAAACAATCATATATGTTTGTGAAAAATGTGGTTTCATCGGATTCTACGACTTTAAGAAGAGAAAGTATATTTGTAGAGTGTGTGGAGAGAATACTATTATTTCCCCCATTGTTGTCTCCTACGCTTTTAAACTTCTATTGCAAGAGTTGATGAGTCTGTGTGTTGCACCAAGAATGAAGCTTGGAGGTCGAGCGTAAAATGTCAGGAGAAGCAGAGCTCTCTAAGGTTTTAGGACAGATAAGTTTTGGTCTTCTGTCTCCAAGTGAGATCAGAAAACTCTCAGTTGTTGAGGTAAAAACTGCCGACACTTACGATGAAGATGGAGCATCAATAATTACAGGACTTATGGATGGACGTTTGGGAACACTTGAGCCCAGACAAAGATGTAAAACCTGTGGTAATACTGCTGCACGTTGTCCTGGACACTTTGGTAACATCGAATTAGCTGTTCCAGTCATTCATGTAGAATTTGCCAAGATCATTTACAAATTGATGACAACCACATGTCGAAGTTGTGGTCATGTTCTCCTATCTACTGAAAAGATTAATCAATATCGTGAGAAGATGAAAAAGGAGGAACAATCGCTTGGTTTCGTTTCAAAGACTATGTACAAAAATGTTGAAAAAAACGCGAAAAAGAACACAACATGTCCACACTGTGGTGCGAAACAATTTAAGATAAAGTTTAGCAAGCCAACAACCTTTCATGAAATACTTGAAGATGGTGGAGTTCGAAAACTTAATGCAAGTATAATAAGGGAGCGACTTGAACGAATTCCAGACGATGAGCTTGACATTCTAGGCTTCAATTCAAACGCAGCAAGACCTGACTGGATGATTCTTCATACGTTGCCAGTACCACCTGTTTATGTCCGTCCTTCTATAACTCTTGACTCTGGGATAAGATCTGAAGATGATCTAACTCACAAACTCGTAGACATCATTAGAATAAATCAAAGATTGAAGGAAAACATAGACGCTGGAGCACCAACCCTAATAATTCAAGACTTATCAGAACTTCTTCAATATCATGTTACAACATATTTCAATAATGCGGCTTCAGGGATCCCACCGGCAAGGCATAGGTCTGGAAGACCGCTAAAAACCCTATCTCAAAGGTTAAAGGGTAAAGAGGGTAGATTTAGGAGTAACCTCTCAGGAAAAAGAGTAGACTTTTCTGCACGTACAGTTATATCGCCTGATCCCAACATTGGTATAAATGAAGTTGGTGTTCCCTATGAGATTGCAAAGCAACTTACAATTCCTGTAAAAGTGACACCTTTTAATATTGATGAGATGAAGAGACTAATAATAAATGGCCCAGACAAATATCCAGGTGCCATTTACGTTGTGAGGCCAGATGGTAAACGCTTAAGATTAGAGTTCGTTACAGAACGGGAAAAAATTGCAGAAGCCATACAACCAGGCTTCACTATTGAACGTCATCTAAGGGATAGAGACATTGTAATATTTAATAGACAACCTTCTCTGCACAGAATGTCTATTATGGCTCATTATGTTAAGGTGCTGCCTTACAAAACCTTTAGACTAAATCTGTGTGTATGTGTACCTTACAATGCTGATTTTGATGGTGATGAAATGAACCTGCATGTCCCTCAAAGCACTGAGGCTAGAATAGAGGCTCATATGCTCATGAGGGTTCAAGATCAAATTCTTTCACCCCGTTATGGAGGGCCAATAATTGGTGCTATTCGAGATCATATAAGCGCAGCTTTTCTTCTCACCAGTGATTCCACAAAGCTTGGAAAGGAAGAAGTGTTCCGTCTCCTAATGGCGGTCGGATATGACGGTCCTATGCCTAAACCAAAGATTAAAGGTAAAAAACCATTGTGGACAGGCAAACAAATTTTCAGTCTCTTCCTTCCAGAAGGATTCAATTACACATTGAAGTCGAGTATCTGTAAACAATGCTCTATATGTCTCCAAGAAAAATGTAAAAACGATGCTTTTGTCGTAGTAAGGAATGGAGAATTAAAGAAAGGTGTTATAGATAAAAACTCAATTGGCGCTGAAAGATCTGAAAGTATGTTTCACAGAATCGTAAAAGACTATGGGACAAAAGCAGGAAAGACATTTCTGAACTTTATAAGTAGGCTTCTTACGGAATTCATCTCTATTTTAGGCTTCACATTCTCACTCGATGAACTAGACCTTCCAGATAGAACAAGAAAAAAGATTAGAAGTGTCCTTGAAAAAACTGAAAAAGAAGTTCAAGAATTGATTCAAAAATATAAAAATAAAAGTCTCCAGAGACTTGCTGGAAAAACACTCGAGGAATCTCTCGAGATATATATAATGAATAAGCTAGCTCAAGCAAGAGGTGAAGCTGGAAAAGCTGTTGACCGCTTCTTCACTATTAATAATCATGGAATAATAATGACTAAAACGGGAGCGCGAGGATCCAATCTGAACATAGGGCAAATGGCAGCTTGTTTAGGACAACAATCAGTAAGAGGAAAACGAATCACCCTTGGATACAGGGGTCGAACTCTCCCGCACTTCAAGATGGACGATCCGAGTCCAGAGGCCAGAGGATTTGTCAACGCATCCTACAGAGAAGGGCTAAACCCAACGGAATTTTTCTTCCATGCCATGGGTGGAAGAGAGGGTCTGGTAGATACTGCGGTACGAACACAACGAAGCGGATATATGCAACGTAGACTCATAAACGCTCTGGAGCATCTGCGGGTTGAATATGATGGAACTGTCAGAAACTCTGTGGGAGACATAATTAGTTTCAAACATGGTGAAGACGGTGTTGACCCCGCTAAGAGTGATCATGGGAAAGCTGTAAACGTAGAAAGGCTGGTTGAGACTATTAAATTAACTACTCGAGAAGGAAAACCAGTTTCCAAAAATTACATTGAAAAACAGGTTAATGAACTAGATGCTGAACTTTCTCCATCACTCCAAAATGAGCTTAAAAAACAATTATTAAAAGTGAAATTGGGTAGAAAAGGTGTTAACAAAGCAATATCTGCTATTGTAAGAAACTTTAAAAGAGCGCTTGTTGAGCCTGGTGAAGCAGTTGGCATAGTTGCAGCTCAATCTATTGGGGAACCTGGAACCCAGATGACATTACGTACTTTCCATTATGCTGGAGTAAAGGAGATGAACGTCACTTTGGGTCTCCATCGTTTAATCGAAATTGTTGACGCTCGTCGATCACCATCAACTCCAATAATGACAATTCCATTAGATAAGGAACATAAAGTGAGCAGAGAGAAGGCAACTGAAATTGCACATGAAATCCTTTCGACAACAATCGAGGACATGGCTAAAACAGTATACGTCGACTTAGAGCAAGCAGCAGTAGTAATAGTGCTTGATAAAGACACAATGAAGGCGCACGATATAACTTTAGAAAAACTTCAGGCATTTCTTTCATTTCCCAACTGTGATGTAAAAGTTGACGGAGAAACTATTTTAATAACTTCAAAGAAAACCGATAAAGATCTTCGAAAATTATTGGAAAAAACCTCATCAACACATGTTAAGGGCGTCCCCGATATACATAAAGTCTTAATAACCGAAGAAGAAAACGAGTGGCTGCTGAATACAGATGGCTCTAACCTTTCGAAAGCACTTACGATTTCAGGTATAGACCCAACTAGAACAGTAACAAACAACATCCATGAAATAGCTAAGACCCTCGGTATAGAAGCAGCTAGAACTGTCATCATACGAGAGGCATTCAATGTTCTTGAGGAACAAGGTCTTGACGTTGACCTAAGGCACATAATGTTAGTAGCTGATATCATGACGCACACTGGAGAGGTTCGTCAAATAGGAAGACACGGAGTTAGTGGACAAAAATCAAGTATCCTTGCAAGAGCTGCTTTTGAAATTACTCTACCAACCATTGTTGAAGCAGCTACTAAAGGCTCTTCAGATAGACTTAAGGGAGTCACAGAATCTGTAATTGTGGGTCAAAATATACCTGTCGGCACAGGACTCATCGAGTTGTATATGGGAGGTACAAAGAAATCTTCTTAATGAGACTTTAATTTATTCTATACATAAATGTCCCTCATAGACACGAAGGGAGAAGCTATACCTTGGTGGAATTCGAAAAGTCGTTAAAAACGGTCTTCAAAACAGGTAAGGTGATAATAGGCTCTAAGCAAGCCTTAAATTTAACAAAAGCGGGAAAAGCAAAGATGGTCATTCTTAGCTCAAACTGTCCTGAAAAATTCAGGAAAAACATTCAAAATTATTCACAAATCTCCAAAATACCAGTTTACATCTCTACCTTTCACAGTAAAGGCTTGAGGAGGATCTGTGGAAAACCCTTTAATGTTTCCGCCATAACTATTAGAGATGTTGGAGACTCTGACATATTGAAATTGGTGAAATCTGATGTTAACAGGGATTAAAATAACAGGCGAAGAGATGCGTTATATAGCGTTATTTGAGAGCATCACAGGTGCCATTGCAAAAGATTGTATAATTGACAATAAATTAAATAGGATAGTGTTTGTTGTAAAACCTGGAAATATTGGCCTCGCTGTCGGAAAACAAGGTGCACACGTTAAAGCACTTCGACGAATGATCGGAAAAGATGTTGAGTTAGTTGAATATGCTGATGACATCAGCACATTTATAAAATATGCATTTGCTCCAGCCAAGGTTAATGAGCTTCGTGTTACAGATAGACCTGATGGCAAAAAGATGGTTGTTGTCATAATTGAATCTAAAGATAAAGGAATAGCAATAGGGAAAAATGGGAAGAACGCTGAAAAAACACGTTTTCTCGTAAAAAGATATTTTAACATAGACAATGTTGTCATAAGATAATAGCAAGGCTGTGAGTTTTCGCGACCGAATCTTTTGAGGTCTAAAATTAACAGTACCAATAAACATAAACAATAAATAAAGCTTTAATGACCAGAAATAACCCAAGTACTAAAATGATGATTATAAATGGGTAAAAAATCTCCGAAAGGCCTCTTTGCTGCAAGAAAACTAAAACGTAAACGTAAACATTTCAGATGGAAAGATCATTACTATAAAAGAAGAGCCCTTAAACTTAATGTCAAATCAGACCCTCTTGGAGCAGCTCCTCAAGGAAGATGTATAGTATTAGCGAAAGTAGGAGTGGAAAGTAAACAGCCCAACAGCGCTATTAGAAAGTGTGTTAGAGTTCAAATTATAAAAAACGGCCGGCAGGTCACAGCTTTTCTTCCTGGAGACGGAGCACTTAATTATATAGATGAACATGACGAAGTAATGATCTGTGGAATTGGAGGACCTAGAGGGGGCGCAATGGGAGATATTCCCGGGGTTAGATACCAAGTCATAAGCGTTAATGGGGCCTCATTAAAATCGCTAATACTAGGAAAAATTGAGAAACCCATTAGATAAGCAATAATAGGCTACTTTTAATGTAAATGTTTTAAATAAGCCCCTTTTAACGTGATGATAAAGCAATCCTTTCCATTTCATTCTTTTTTTGAACAGCGTAGCTTCTATTATCACCATCTGCAGCAGGTATAAGTTCATCTGCTAAACATTCTTCAATAGTCTTGGGAGTGCTAAAGGATGCTTTTCTTGCACCTTCAGATATGAATCTTAATGCTAAGTCTATTCGTCGTTGAGGAGCTATGTCAACTGACATATGATACACGATGCCACCAAAACTGATTCGAGTTGTATCTTCACAGGGCGCAGTATTCTCTACAGCCCTAACTAATACTTCAACAGGGTTTCTTTCTGCTTTTAGATTGATAATTTCGAAAGCGTCTTTCACAATCTTTACTGCTTTAGCTTTCTTGCCTCCATTCCGTCCATGCCGCATTATATTGTTTACAAGTCTTTCGGTGATTGCGATCTTTGATTTTCCAAATTTTTTGTGTTCATGCCTACCTCCACTGTGCGGTAAATAGGTTGTTCCCAAGCTCAAATAACGTTTTAGACCACCGTCTTTTAATTCAACATCATTAACTAGCCATTTACCGAATAACTTAGTATCACTTGAATCCTTTTTCTCAGTCATTGTCATGAAGCTCACTCACTAATTTAGGAAGTTCGTCTAACCGTAATTCTTAATATAAACTTTATTATCTAAATGTTAATCCTTATCTACTAGTAAGTTAAATTTTCTAAAAAAGAAATAGGAACATGGTGAAAACATTTGAGTAAAGAAAAACCACACTTAAACATGGTTATAATTGGTCACGTAGATCATGGAAAAAGCACCTCGGTAGGCCATTTACTACTTCAAATGGGCGCTGTCACTGAAAGAGTCATAAAAGAACATAAGGCAGAAGCTTCCAAATATGGTGTTTCTCCAGATGAAGTTTCTTTTGCTTGGGTTCTTGATAAACTCAAGGAAGAAAGAGAAAGGGGTATGACAATAGATCTGGCATTTTGGAAGTTTGAGACAGATAAATATGTCTTCACAGTTATCGACGCGCCAGGTCATAGAGACTTTGTAAAAAACATGATAACTGGAACAAGTCAAGCTGATGCTGCTCTACTTGTAGTTTCAGCTAAGACAGGAGGTTATGAGGCAGGTACAGGCCCAGGTGGTCAGACAAGAGAGCACATCTTCTTAGCATACACTCTTGGAGTTAAACAGCTAGTAGTAGCAATAAATAAAATGGATGAGAAAACAGTTCAATGGAGCCAAGAAAGATTTGAGGAAGTAAGAGACGGAATTAGAGACCTACTTAAAATGACAGGATATAACCCTGATAAAATACAAATCATTCCAATATCTGGCTTAAAAGGAGACAACCTAGTTGAACTGAGCAAAAACATGCCATGGTATAAAGGACCTGCATTAGTCAAGGCATTTGACACATTCACTGTTCCTCCACAGCCTCTTGACAAACCTTTGAGAATTCCAATTCAAGATGTCTATGCAATCACCGGTGTGGGAACAGTACCTGTTGGACGAGTCGAAACAGGCGTACTTAAAGTGGGCGATACTCTTGTCTTCATGCCAACAGGAGCTAAAGGGGAAGTCAAGAGTATAGAAGCTCACCATGTACAGATGCCGAAAGCGGTTCCAGGAGACAACATTGGCTTAAATATAAAGGGAATATCACGAAAAGACATTCACAGAGGCGACGTTGCAGGTCACGAATCAGACCCACCAACAGTTGCCAAGGAGTTTACAGGCCAGATTGTAGTAATTAACCACCCTACAGCAATAGCGCAGGGATACACGCCAGTATTACACACACACACTGCTACGATGGCTACAACTTTTTCGGAGTTGATAACAAAATTGGATCCAAGAACTGGTCAAGCAGTAGAGGAAAAACCGGCATTCTTAAAAACTGGAGATGGCGCAGTTGTCAAGCTGCGACCATTGAGACCACTAGTCATTGAAGAATATGCTAAACTACCCCAGATAGGAAGGTTCGCTGTTCGGGATATGGGTACAACTATCGCCGCAGGCATCGTGAAAGAGATCACGGAGAAAGCTTAATCTCCCCTTTATATCCCGCATTTTTATTACAATAATAATTCAACATATTATCTAGATTAAACATAAATACAATGGTTCTAGATTTGGATTTTCCTTAAAAAAAGTGAAGTTATATGGTTCAAAAAGCACGAATACGTCTCACAAGTACGAACCAGAAAAAACTGGAAGAGTTGTGTAGTGAAATTAAGGACATTGCCGACAAAACCGGAGTCAAACTTGCTGGGCCTATACCTTTACCAACCAAGCGTCTAAAGGTTTCGACCAGAAAGTCACCTTGCGGACAAGGAACACCTACATGGGATCGATATGAAATGCGAATTCATAAGAGGCTTATCGAAGTGGAGGCAAATGAACGAGCGATGAGGAGAGTAATGCGATTAAAAGTTCCAGATGAAGTTTTTATTGAAATTACTCTGATTTAGTATCCTTACCTAGTAACTTAACCTCATTAAACTCTCTTCTTAAGCATTAAAAATTTGAACCTCTAGAAACAATCTACGGGAAATTTACTTTTTTACCAGTGGCAGCTTTTCTAAATAATACAAGATGCAGCAACTTCTTGAATAGCTAAGCCTGTTGAGTTAAATTCTGTAACGTCATCATCTGATTGTCCTCTACTTTCTTCTGTGATAACTTCTCCAATTTCAGCATAAATGTCTTTTTCGTTCAATAATCCTTTAGATAAAGGGATGTTGATTTAACTAGTATGAGTGACTTGTTTAAAATCATCAACAATTATCTTTGCCCTTTTTTTAGTATACTTGGATCAAGTTCTTCTTTTCCATCACATGCACGAATCAAATTAAAACAATTCTTTTCCAATCCAATATAATTAACATTTGTAGATTTTTACTGACACATAAATAGCTATGATCTACTGAAATTTAATTGTCCATTCTTAATAAGTTAGAGTTATTGACGCCGGGAAAGGGATTTGAACCCCTGAGATCCCGAAGGATCACAGACTCCCCTGATTTTTTCTCAAGGCCTGCGCTTTTATCCACTCAGCCATCCCGGCATTGTTAGAATGAAGCAAATCGTATTGAATAAATACTTTTTGTCCTTTATCTCTACTCAAAGTGTGGAGTTAAACCATATTGCAATTTGATTTTCTTGAACACACTGCAGATGCCTATATTGCAGCTTATGGAAAAACCTTGGATGAAGCGTTTGAAAACGCGGCATTAGCTATGTTCGAGACCATGACTGATACAAAAACAATAAGACCTGAACTTCAGGAAACTTTGAAGGTTGAGGCTGGAGACGAATTTGCATTACTTTATAATTGGTTAGAAAGCTTAATCATTAAATTTGATGTTGAAGAGAAATTATATTGTAATTTCAAAGTTAAAATCTATGATGTAAAAAATGTTTTTAAGATAAAAGCTAGGATTTGGGGAGAACATTTTGATCCTAAGAGGCATCCACCAAAATCCGAGGTAAAGGCAGTAACATATCATCAAATGGAGATACTTAGGAGAAAGGGAGAGGTCTGTGTCAAATTTATTCTTGATTTATGATTTTACGTCTTCGAGAATATGAATGCCCTAGCCTTTAGTTACTCCAATGGGAATAAATCGAGCAACACGCTTGCTTATGCCTAAATTTTCAGTGACTTCGACAACTTTATCGATATCTTTGTATGCAGGATCTGCTTCTTCAGCTAAGATAACCTTGCTTGCTGCCTTAACTAGTATACCTCTTGATCGCAACCTCTTCTGCACGTCTTCTCCCCAAAACTGCCTTTTTGCTTTACTTCGGCTCATCATACGACCAGCGCCATGTGCAGTTGAACCAAAGGAAAGTTCCATGGCTTTAGATAGACCTACTAACAGATAGGAAGCAGTGCCCATGCTTCCAGGAATAATCACAGGTTGACCAACCGTTTTATAATCGTTAGGTATAGCTGTATGTCCTGGTGGGAATGCTCTAGTTGCACCTTTTCGATGGGTCCAAATTTTCCTTCTTTTTCCATCTATTTCATGTTCCTCAATCTTGGCCATATTATGGCCCACATCGTATACGAGACTCATTCCAAGTCTATCAGCGTCTTCTTTAAGTACCTCCTCGAAAGCCTCTCGTACCCGATGGGTAATCATTTGTCTATTCGACCAAGCATAATTTGCGGCAGCTGACATGGCTGCATAATAATCTTCAGCTTCTCTTGAATGACCAGGAGCACATGCAAGTTCTCTGTCAGGTAGATCAATGTTATACTTTTTAACTGCTCTTTCCATTACTCTTAGATAATCTGAGCACACTTGGTGTCCAAAACCTCTGCTTCCTGTGTGAATCATAACAGTTATCTGATCAATATGGGTTATTCCAAATATTTTGGCCGCTTCAGGATCATAGATTTGATTGACAACCTGGATTTCGAGAAAATGGTTTCCTGACCCCAATGATCCCACTTGAGATAGCCCTCGTCTTTTAGCGTTGTCACTGACTTTATCTGGATTAGCGCTGTCCATTGATCCATTCTCTTCGCAATGTTTTGCGTCTTTATTCCATCCGTAACCATGTTTTATTGTCCATTTTACGCCCTCCGATATTAATGCGTTGAGTTCACCTGGTGTTAAACGTATTTTTCCTTTACTTCCAAGGCCTGAGGGCACATTATTAAAAAGGGTTTCAATGAGCTGAGTTAATTTTGGCTCTACATTTTTTCTTGTCAAGTCTGTTCTCAATAGTCGAA
>JAUVYS010000161.1 GCA_030602965.1 Candidatus Bathyarchaeota archaeon
TAAAAAACATCCACCTCAGAATTGATGAATGGTTTATGTCAATATTTCATTTAGAAAAAATATGGGTTGGTTACCACATAGAGACGTACGATCTCTCCCCGACTATTCGAATATAAAACTGAATTTATATAAAAAAGGGGAATGGTATTCCCGAAATATGCTTTGAGTAACCTCCGGGTTACCAGTCAATTTCATCATCATGCTATTCTGAAAAAAGGGGGAGTTTACTGGGGATATCTCCACTTCCGATTACTTTTATACAAATCGATCAATCTCTACTTTAGCTCAAAGCATTTCTTCATAGCCCTTATGACTGCTGTTTGAGTTACTAACCCAATCAATTTCTCGTCTCCATCAATGATAGGTATTCGTTGAATTCCAGTTCGAAGCATTGTTTCAGCGATCTCGATTATAGATGTGTCCGCATTTCCAGTAATTAGGTTTGTTGTCATCAAGTTTTCAATGATGAGGACCCCAGCCTCGTTACCAGCTAAGTCTATGTCACGGAGAGTGATTATACCTATTAATTTCTTATTCTTATCTACCACTGGAAGGGCCCCAATACCGTGTCTGAACATGCGGAGGCGAGCTAACGCAACCCTATCTTTAGGATCGATCGTATAGATGTCCCTAATCATTACATCCTTAGCCAATATCTTGTCCAAACCATCCATCTCAATTTAATATTTCTTTAACATAAGAAATAAAGTCTACTGTGCACACTATTTTCCTCTGAGATACCAAAGTAAGAAGGGCTCATTAAAAGAGGGAAGTGCAGGGTAAATACTATTTTGGGTGATGTCTCCACTCTCTGCTTTTATATCAATTGTTAGTTTTTTATTGCGCGCGCGAAATCAGATTATTATAAGTCAATGTCAGATTTATAATCCGAGTAATCACTTATTTTTTTATTGGTTTTCAACAAATATATTTAATACGTGTATGAAATTGAATATTGCAAGGTTAAAGTAAGTGAGGACAGTCTTCGTTTGCTCGAGAGTCAATTTCAAGTTGTACCTTTCAATAGAAGCTATTTAGATAATGTTGTTGAAATAAATAGGATCTGCCTTCCTGAGAATTATAGTAACTATTTTTTTCTCAATCTATTGGAGCGTTTTCCTAAAACATTTCATGTAGCTCTTGTCGATGAAGAGGTAGTAGGCTATATTATGTGTAGAATAGAAGTTGGTCTTTCTGAGTTAGGAAAATTAAGCTTGGCGAAAAAAGGACATATAGTATCATTGGCGGTGCTACCTAAATATCGTGGCATGAGGATCGCTTCAGCATTGGTAAAAGAGGCATTAAAGGGCATGGCTGAATACAAGGTAAATGAATCATTCTTGGAAGTTAGAGCTAGTAATCATCCCGCTATAAATCTATACAAGAAATTTGACTTCATACCTAGAAGAACAATTCCCAGTTACTACCGTGATGGGGAAAATAGTTTAGTTATGAGTAAAAAATTCTGACCTTTCTTAATTATGTCAAGGGTGATTTATTGGTCTTCTAGTATTGAATACTTGGAATAAAGGACCACTCGAGTGATATTTTGTTATTTAAGCTATTAACTCCTTCAAACACAATACTCTTTGATCAAGAAAAAGGTATAACTGCTGGATAATTTTAAAGGTATGTAACTTGTTCAATGTAAAGGGATTCATGAATGCCTCAAGTCAAAGAAGTGGTTTCGGAAGAGAACAAGAATATCAGATATGGTGCTTACTTCGCTTTTGCTGGAGGAACTGCAGCTTTGATACAAATGCTCTTGGGATTTCCTCTGCAAGAGGCATTTTTTGAATTGTATTTAAATCAGACAATGGATAGTGCAATCGCTTGGGGAAACTTAACAATGTTCTCAAGCGTTTTAGCAGTTGTTATTGGTGTTTCATATGTTATGATTAGTTTGGCACTTTATTCTGGCAGTGAGAAGATCAATTTAAACTTGTCAAGTTTATTAAGTTACATAGGAATTGCTGCTGGTATTGCACGAATTCTGTCTGGTCTTTATATTGGTTACGTTGGTTTTTTGGCGAGAGACATAGGTGCTGAAGTTATTGAAAGTCTATATGCTTATATTCAATCTCCAATTACTCTTGTTTTCACAATTATTGGTCTAATCTGGTTGATTACTACTGCTTTTGCTTTCATTAGAATGGGAAGAGCATTAAATATGAACATAGGAACATCTGCAGGCATACTTCTGCTTGGATCAATGATTTTAAGCATTATCTTTCCTATCGCGGTAAATCTTGTAACAGGAATGGCGTTGATTTTTGGCGGCGTAACATTATTACGCATTTGTAATCTTTAAAGAACCCGCAGAAGAAGTTCGTCAATTAAACTACAATTCTTTCTTTAGAGTCTTCATCTTCTTTTCTAAAATTTTTCTTCGAAGAAAAAACCTCTAATTGCTTGAGTACGTCTTGACAATCAGCGATCTATTTTTCCTCTGACAAATCTTACATTTTCACCGTGCGCGCGATCAAGACTTGGCGGATATTAATTATTACTTTTTAATAGTCTGATTTCCCCAAAATAGATTAGAGCTTTATCACTTTCTCTTCTCTGATTTTGTAGGTTATACCACTTGGCTCACTGAGATATTTGACTTGGTTTCTTTCTACCATAACATGTAAAATGTACTCGAGCATTTTTTCGTCCCAATTTATCTCAAAGCTATCTAAGAGACCTCTTTTGACTTCATTTAGCTTCCATTTCCTCTTTTTATCAGCACTCATGAACCGAACAATGAGTGTGCTTGTGTCTTCAATCCAGTTCCAAGGATAAATGAACCAAGTCCAAATCTTGACTTCTTCAGCGAAGTAGTCAGGTTTAAACTTTGATTCAGGTATGTACTGCAAAGTGGCAACTTTCATCTCTAATGGTTTCATCTTATCCAAGTAGTCCGTGGATACGATTAGACTTTTTCCTGTGTCAGTAATGTCATCTAAGATGAGTATTCTTTTTTTGCTAAGATCTGCCTTTAATGGATACTTGATCGTTGCCTCATCTTTGGTCTTCCCGGTCTCAATCCAGTGTTCAACCTTTAAGCTAATGAGATCAGTAATACCCAAAAAATCGCACATCAACCTTGCTGGAATAGCCCCTCCCCTTGCTAAACCCACTATTGTAGTAGGTTTAAAACCTGAACTCTTAACTTGTTCCGCTACATATTTGACCATG
>JAUVYS010000113.1 GCA_030602965.1 Candidatus Bathyarchaeota archaeon
GTTAATTTCTGCTCGTATTTTCAAGGTAAATCAAGAATAGCTAAAAAGATAATTGAACTGATGCCTTTTCATGAGTGCTATGTTGAACCATTTTGTGGCATGGCTTCTGTCTATTTTAATAAAAAACCAAGCAGAATTGAGGTTCTTAATGATCTTTCCGGGGATATTATCAATCTTCTATATTGTTTTAAGAATAGACCAAATAAAGTGTTTGCAGAACTTGAAAGGCTACCATATAGTAGACAGGTATTCAAAGAATTACTAAAAGATTTCAAAAAACCAATTGAGAATCCATTCATCTTGGACTTTAAACGAGCTGCAAGATATTATTACATTCAACACATTGGTTTTGCTAGCAAACCACCAATGGCTCAAACACCTGGCGGCTTTGGCTACTCTAAGAAGAGGAATAAAGCAGCGTATTTTCAGAGAAAAGTAAAACAGCTGGAAGGATTCACGATTAGATTAAGAAACACAACAATCGAGAACTTAGACTTTTCAGAATGCATCAAAAAATATGATGTACTTATATGGAAAACTATTTACTTTTATTTACTTACAACCTCCACCACCACATATAGAAAAACAGTTAAAAGGTAAACAAATACAGCTTATTTGAAATAAAAAACCATGATGAATAACGCTCTGCATGTAAACTAATCCTTAAATTAAAATGTACTACAATCCTACCGAAGATAAGCTATCAATTGAAATTGTGAAAAAAGGATGATAAGCGATAAACTTGCGATGTGGATAGAGTCAATTGTTAAACAATTTCTTGATTCTCCTGAAAACACTCTGATGGATCGAAATAATGAAAAAGCTTGGGCTGAGCCTCTTGTTGGGTTTTCAAGTGGAGCAGATTCTCTCTATCAGTTCTATAAGCGAGATATTGGTGAATTTTACCTTACACTTTTAGAGATGTTTACTTACTCTTTTTCTAATCTTGATGTAACTTCTGACCAGTTAACAGTAATTAGCTGGATACTTCCTCACACAGAAGCTACAAAGAGAGAACACCGATTGCAAACAAGGTACCCAACAGAAAGGTGGGCAAGAGCACGCATCTATGGTGAAAAGGTCAACGATAAACTTAGAATGCATGCTGTAACTGCAATTCAGAAAGCAGGTTATGATGCAGTAGCTCCTGTGACTTCCCCCTTTTGGAAGCGCGAAAATTCTAGAAAGTATTATTACGCTTCAAGATGGTCTGAAAGGCACACAGCATACGCTGCTGGTCTTGGGACATTTGGACTCTGCGATGGTTTAATTACCCCAAAAGGAAAAGCAATGCGATGTGGCTCAGTGATAGCGAAGATTCAGATCCCTCCATCAAAAAGACAATATAAAAATCATCATGCTTACTGCCTATTCCATATGAAAGGAACCTGTGGAGAATGCATCAATCGTTGTCCTGCAAGAGCTCTTTCAAAAAAAGGACATGACAAAGAGAAATGTAAAAGATACTTAGACATCACAAAAGAATATGTGAGATCTAACTATAAATTTGAAGGCTATGGTTGTGGTTTATGCCAAACAGGAGTGCCATGTGAATCGGAAATTCCATCTGAACTGAAATAAGAAAACGTAAAAGAAAGTACAAAAACAATATAAAAAAATCGCGCCCGCGAAGTGGGTGTTTAGAAACAAATACATTACATATTCTACTAGTTTGATGAGCTATTGAGGAGAACAAAGATAACCAGATAACTAGATAATACTCGGAGATAATCTGAGATAATTAGATGACTTTCAGAGATAACCAGATGGTTTCTTGAGATAACCGGATGAGATAACGAGATAACTAGATAAAAGATAACGAGATGAAATAATCGGAATATTAAGAATGTTAAGATCGCACGCGCAATTATTCAGATGGAAAATCGTGCGTGCGTTCGATTTTTTAATCTTTTTCTGTTTTTTCAATGTAGCTATTAACCAAATTTAGAGCGGAAAATTTTCCTTTGGAAAGATATGCATATAATCTTTCTTTTCCAAAAATTTCGTTTCTGATTTTCTCCGAATTCCATCCTCTTTCATGAAGTTCTTTGATCTGTATTTCAAAGGTCTCTAAATTTTCCACCTGCTTTCTTAAAGCTTCATTAGGTTTTTTGAAAGGAGGACCATGTCCTGGAAATAATATCTCAATTTTCAGATTAGACAATCTGCGCAGAGACTCTATAGCATCATATATTTTTACATCTGTAGAGACTTCTCGTGTAGGACTCCATAATAATAGATCACCGGTGAAGGCCCATCCCTTGTCGGGTTCATACAATGATATATGATCCTGTGAGTGCCCTGGTGTATACAATGCATTAAATGTGTAATCATCTTTAATTATTTTTGGGATTTCTTTCGGATTGGAAGGTTTAGGAACCCCATATAGAAATTTCTCAATCAGCATTTCAATCTTAGGATTTTTCAATCTTTCAAATCCCTCTGGATGTGCAAATACAAATGGAAATGCGTAATTTGATCCAATATGATCTGAATGAGCATGAGTATTAACCACTGTTTCAATATTGAAAGGCTCCACAACTTTGAGGAATTCCTCAGACATGCAGGCAGGACCTGTATCAATAAGTAGATCTCCCACAACATACGAATTGATGGGGAAGACTTCCTTACCCAGAAAGCTGATACTTAAATTGATTTGTTGCACATCGTCGTATGATGCTATTTTGATCATTTACTTTGATGGACCTATTCATTTTATTTAAATGAAGTAGTGCGCACGATTAAGAAAAGTCTTGAAATCTTAGAAAGCAGAGTCACTCTGAGGGGTCCCTATCAACCACTAATCAGAGACAAGAAATGACCTGGAAGCCATCGATCATTATATTTAATCATGTGATTGATCGATTTCTGGTAGATTTTCATTAATGTTTTATATTCAAAGCTTCAAATTATGATTTGGAGAAAAATGTTTTCTTTAAATAAAAAATTGAAAAAGTTCATTGTACTTATGCTTTTCACTACTATTCTGTTGTGTTCCGTTACTACTGTTCTAGCTCAAAATCATGATGACCTTACTCAACGTACTCATCGCGAAGAATATGCTGACGTTGATAGGCAGAATTGGTATGATAATGTTGCTGATGTAGGAGGATCTATTGACATCGTGCATGTTGGATGGTCTCAATTTGGTGATGTATACCAGGGTCATATAATGATCTTCACTTTTGATGGCTCATCATTGAACGTAGAGGAAGATATGCTATTTCAAGTTGATGGAATGAACACTGTAGCTCATGGAGTTGATATGGGTGATGTGGATGGTGATGGTGTAAACGAAATTGCTGTGACAGGATATGCATTTGAAGATCATCAATATTCTGCATGGTTACAGATTTATGAATGGGATGGTGAAACATTAATCTTGGTGGACACAGTTGTTTGGACTGGCTTTTTTTACGATCAAAAATGGTGCTTTTCATACTCTGTTAAAATTGGAGACTTGAATGCTGATGGGGTTAATGAAATAGTTACGTGCGGTGAAATAGGAGTAGGAGAACAAACACATTCGGAATTAATTGTTTGGGGTTTTAATCCAGAGCTATTCAAAATGGATGATGTAACTTGGAATAATGGTGATGGTTACTGGTCTTCTGCAGAATCTGTTGCGCTTGGAAGTCTTAATGGAGAGATGAAAATGGTTACTGGGGGATCTTTCTATGATGCAAGTGGGAAAAGATGGGCTGATCTTAATGTCTGGTCTTATGGTACAGAAATCACTTTTGATGCAAGTGAGTTTTGGGAAGATGTTGGAAACGCAGCTGTTTACGGAGTCTTTGTTAAAAATAATAAAGTCTACTCTGCAGGAGCCTTAAATGATGGCTCTGTTACTAAAGGTCAGCTTCGTAAATGGGGATGGGGATCTCTCATACTCGAGGACAGTGAGGAATGGTTTACAGATGGTGATACAGAAGCACGTGATGTTTTTGTAACAGATGTTGACTACGATGGAGTTGATGACGTTGTCACGGTTGGATGGGCAAACGACACAGTAAATATAAACGCTCAGCTCCGAACATGGAGTCTAGATTTCACTCTTAAAGACAGCGAAGAATGGTTCGAAATTGATTCCACTCGACTCTTATCAGTTTACGTGATGAATGTCAATGATGACGATGAAGTAGAAATCATCACCGCAGGACATATCGGCGACTTCTTAGCAAAGCAATCAACAGTGTGGTCATATCCCGCTCCTGAGGAACCTGAGCCGCCAGCGCCTCCTCCTGGAGGTGGTATACCTGGATTTCCGTTAGAAGGTATGATAGTTGGATTAGCAGTAGCTGCACTCACACTATACTTACTCAGAAAGAGAACGGTGCCTAGAGTTCCAGTGACTCCAAGCATTTAATCTCCCTCTTTTTTTATTCATGTGTGTACATGCGAATCCCCCCTTTCAATAGACCGATCGATTAAAGGTAAAAAAAATACAAATTAACAGTCACACTGAGGTTTTCCTCAGCGTAATCAGAGACAAGCCATGACTTGGAAGCTATCGATCAATAGAATGACTATCATTGCATGAGAGAAAACAATTTAATAACTTGTAAAAAAATGGGGGTTTGCGGGATTGTATAAATTATATCCAGGAGATAATTTCTAAAAGCTTACGATGATCTGAAAAAGGAGATTTTCCGTAAGAACACTAGTAAGATTATTTATGATATTGATTTTGGTATAACGATCGAAGATAAAATTCTAAAAGGAAAATGCGAATTGTGTGAAAAAACAAAATGAAAAGAATGAAAAAAATTAAGCTTCAAATCCAACAGTATTCAATCAACAAAAAATTTGGTGTTGTGTTTGATCTGGTTCTTTATGAGGAAGCCAATGTAATCGATGCCATAAACGAAGTGGATGAAATAATAAACA
>JAUVYS010000088.1 GCA_030602965.1 Candidatus Bathyarchaeota archaeon
CTCCCATTATTATGGGAAGTTTCAGTACAAAATATAGGAAGAACTGGTTTGGAAAAACCAGATAAACATTATACATTACTCCGATGATGAGGATCCAAGGAGGAGGATATACAAAGTTAGTATATGGGTTTACATGTTCCACTAGAAGGGCTTTACCAAAGTACTCCCAATACTTCATATCAGCAGGGTGGCCAGCAAAGGGAGCAAGGAGCAGTCGGATCGCTAAAGCTGCAATGATTATGTTACGTTTCTGATTGTTTTTCCAGAACATTCTTGTTCAGTCTCTATGGAGGTTTACAGTCCCTTTAAGCTTACAAGACCGTCTAATGACCAAGCGAGCGTCTCAGAGTTTATGTCCCAAGATGCACCCCAAGGATCATTGAAGGTCGGTGCAACAGGAGCCAAGCCATAAGGAGGAATAGAATATTTGAAGAAGAATTCTGCTACTTGTTTAGCTAGATCTATGTATCCCCATTCAACGAGGGCTTTTAACAATATTCCTTGTTTATTGGTTTGACCCATTCCATCTGTTACGACGTTTTGTTCTCGATAACCCCAAGCTCCTTGTTCGGCATCGATGTGTATCCAATTTTCAATGCAGCTCTTAGCACTTTCAAAGTATTTTTGGTCACCAAAGTCGTTGTAGGCTTGTTTCAAGGCAAGAAGGTAGACAGCTACTACGTCAAGGTAACATGACGAACTCACCAGGTTTTCAGTGTACCCAGTGTAGCTGGGATCTGATGGATCAGTTATCTGCTGAGATATTATTTGATCAGCTAGCTGTTTTTGCCACACCCTGTAACTCTCATCATGCGTCAGATGGTAAGCATGGCTACATGCAAGTGAGAGATACCCGATTTCATAACCACTTAAAATGCGGCCCAACAGGATGGATTCAAGGTATGAGTCAAGCCCAACTTTACCTGTTTCGAAGCATGAATTACTACGATGTCCATGTGGCGTAGATGTCCAGAAAATAGCTGATTTTAATAATGATTCTATAACTGGGGCTTGATTTCTAACGTCTGATAATTCAAATCCACCGAATCCTGAATATCCTGAGTCAATAAGGTTTGTTGTGACTCTTCTACATATTTTGTTTATTGTGTTCTCCCATTGCCAGACATCCACATCGTAAAAGGGTGTTATGAAAACTCTTCCAGTCATGCCATTTGAGCCTGCTGTCTTTTGACCTAATTCGTATCTTAGACACAAGTGATGAAACTCACTTATACCATCTTGATCAGCGTCTCCATGAGAGAAGCAGTCATATACTCTTTGAGGACTGTCCTTGAAGGATAGAAGAAGCATTCTACCACGAAGACTGGAGGCGTTATCGAAGAGAACTAATGATCTTACTTCCTCATTGATGATAAGCATGGGATCCTGGTTGTTCCTCTCTAAGACCTTGTCTTTGACATAGCAATATCTTGGTCCGACGCCGCTTCCTCCATTCAAGAGCCAGAAATCTTCGAGCGCCTCAAAACCATAAGAGAAAATAAAGTCCTCTAAATCTGAATGAGCAATGTATGAGAACCAGATCTTGGCACTTGGCTCATATCTAAGAATTGACACATATATTGATACGGTTGGAAAATCAGGGTCAACATACTGCAAACAGATTGTTACGTTCTCTTCTGATTGGGTTATTATCATGATAGAACTTTCTTGGTAATCTCTTAGAAACTTAGCTTGATAAGACGAAGAGTCATTCTTTTTGATCTCAACTCTAGGCATAAGCTGGATCTTTGGCTCCCATCTGTACTCAACGTCAACCCCGTCCCTCTTGAACCAGGGTGGTTCGTCGATGTAGTTGAATTCTATAAGCCAGTTTCTTACACTAATGTACTTCTCATACTCATGCTCTGTGCTGATATAAACTGGCCCCAAGTATTTTCTAGTCCAGAAGTGACCTAGCTGATTCTGTGCAGCAAAGAGGAAGTTGTTGCTCTGCCAAATAAGATCTAAAGCTTTTGGATCCGATGTTTTAGTATAGTAATTAATTAGTGCTGTGACCAATTTTCCTGTATCGTCTGTCCAATAGTTGAGTAAGTTTGGATAAACTTCGATGTATCCATTCAGCGTCATCATTCGGAGTTCTAGATTTTCGATCGTGTCGGTGAAGAGAAGTTGGCTGTTCCATTTTTCACTTTGATATGAGTTTAAATGATCCAGAGTAAGAGTGATAAAATCTGAAACCTCAGCTGTTTCTTGCCCCCACATAGTGACAAAGACTTCTTTATTTGCATTCAACCTTCGAATAACTTTATCGCCATAGTCGTCGAAGCCAAAAACATGAATATTGAATGGTGAATCAACCCAAGTGAAGCATAAAACAGTTTTTCCGTCAGGTGTGATAGTGAAGTATCTTGTCAGGGTAACCTTCGAATCTGTGCTAATCCACCTTGTCCATCCACCCATGGGATGAACGTGGCCAATGAAAGGAGTTGAGTCAACGAAGTCACTGCTCACATACTCTTGACTTATTTGTGACTCAAAGGTTACTGTTAGTTTCTTTACGGGTTTTTGGCTCAGAAGATGGATTGTTCTCTCAGATTCCAGAGGACCCCGCAAATAAACATGATAGAATAGAAGGGGTGAAGAGAATAACGCAATTACGAATAATACAGTTGTTATCTTTGCCCAATTGTTGAAAACCAATTCTTCTTCCTCCTAGTTAAAACATAATAGACTATTACAATGGAAAGAAAAGCGAAAGTTGAAAAAATGTAAAGGATGCCCTGATACGGTCTTTCATATACGAGGGTTATTTGACATATTTTCGAGCCTAGAGCTGGAGTAACTTGTATTTTAATGAAGCCATCCTCATCCTGTGTGAACTGCCATGAACTTGCGTTTGTTTGAATTGTCCACTCAGGGAAATACGCCTCTTTTACAGTTAAGTGCGTGCTTTCAGTTGCCTCTATAATAATTGTTATCTGGTTAGGGTGCCACGATGCTTCGATCAGTTTTGCATCTGTCTGTACTATACGCTGGGGTTGTGAAGATCTGTATATGACGAAACCGTCTACTATTGAATCCAAATAAAAGTCTTGATTATCACTCATGAGCAGGGTGTTAAGCGTCTGGTTATCTTCCGGGAGTACAATCCACTCTATCCCTAAAAGAGAATAGTTAGAGATTACATTTCTCCAAAGATCAATTCTTGCGATGTCACCGCCTGCACGGTGAGTCTTAACCAACACATTCAAAGTATAGTCGTCAATACTGACTAGGAAAGGCAGAACCTTAGCTTGTGGGTACCATCCATCTAGAAGAGGCTTTCCAGTGTATATGGGCAGCAGATAGATCCACCGTGGACATTCAATTGGTAGGATCCTCGCATAATTATCTTGTGAGCTGAAATAGTTGACTAATCCTTCTGAAATCTCTTCGTTGTAACGATAATTGAAATCATTATACTTTGAGAAACCCACAAATGTATTTGTCACTAGAAGTGTTGTAACGAAGAGAAATGATAGTGTTCTTGGTGAAATTGGAAGTTTTGTTGACGGTTTTTGATCATCTTTGCCATAAGGGCGTGAACGTGTATATAATGAAGCAAGTTTACCCACTAAGATACATTCAGGAATCCCTGCGAAAAGAGAGAAACGGTATGTATCTAGCTTTGGCCAATAAGGCACTAACTTGAATAGTAAAGCGTGGCTCCCAAAGCTCAGCCATGCAAAGATGAAGAGCCATACAGCAGGCATTATGAATTGAAGTTTATCTTCCCACTTCAGTCTTTTAATAGCCTTCGAAAGAAGAATTGGAGTAACGACTGAAACTCCCAGCAAGATAAGTAATTCTATCTGATGAAAGTGAATGTTGAAAGGCTGAATGAAGAACGCTGATAAAGCGAAAACTGTGGGGATGTAGCAGATCAGCTTTGCTCTTGAGGTATGGCGCCCTTCGTCTATCCAGCAGGCTATGAAATACGCTGTGACATATGTAGCTAATATCCATTGGATTAAGCCCAGATATTCAAACTTGTAGAGCATCAGATCCCAATGCTCCGGTGGCAAGTAGCTATCCCACACGTCGCCGTTTGTGAAAGGGTTGCCAGCTAAATATGGACTGAAATTTAGGAAGGGCCCCAGCCAGAATAATGAAATTAAAGAAGACGTTACACCTGTGAAGACGCCTAGTTTTATCACCCTTTTGAAAGCAGACCAATCCCTTTTCATGAGAAGGTAAGTTACACAGAGAATTATGATCACCATGACTGCGCAGTACGCGGAAAGGTGGTGAATTAAAAGTAAGAAAGTCCAAGAGAGACCTGCTAAGATGAGGTCGCTGATTTTCTCATCTTTTAAAAATCGTATCGTAAATGCTGACAGCAGGACAAGGAGAGGTGTTGCAACTACTGTTGGATATCTATCCCAGAAAATGAGGTTTGCAATTACCCCTGGAATTAGACTGAAAGCTAATGACGCTAAGAGAGCTTCTCGTTTTTTGAGGTTAATTGTTCTCGCTAAGAAATAGACTGTGAAAGGTGCCAGGACATAGAAGAACGCCTCAACGAGTTTGTACGCAAAAACTGGTGACAGGCCTGTGAGAGAGAGAGCGAAGATGGATAGATAGCTGAGAGGGGGATAAAAAAGGAGAAATGGGCAGCCACAGTACCAGTAACTACTCCATAAGGGCATTACGCCCTCTTTGTAGCCTTCGTGTAGATATAAAACTTGAAAGATGTGACTGTTGGAATCCTCTCCCATAGGTATACCACTCAACAGCCTAGGATAAACAATAATCAAGTTAATGATCGCCAAACAGAAGAATGCAAAAATTAATTGTTTATCTTTGTCTAACCATCCAGTTACATCTCTTTTAACCCCCATTTTTTTTCCCAGTTTTTTCAGACCATCGTTTTTCTTAAACAGATTGATTATCTGCTTCTTGAAGATGTATGCGATCACGAATACTGTCATGGCTATTAAAGCTAAGTCAGCTACCAGCTTTGTTACGGGTATTCCAAACAAGAAGCCTACAATTTCTAGTTTAGCGGTAAAGTCTGTTACAGGTTCTTCGATTTCTACAGTTGACTCGTAGACAATACCTTTATGATCCACATGTATTCTGTAAACGCCTTTCTGTAAGCGATTAAGATGAGCGACACCATCACTGTTTGATCTTTGCACTTGAATTTTTGTACCGTTGAGCCAATAAAGAGTTACAGTAGAGTCTGTTAGGACATTGTTATTGTAATCAACTGTCTTTATTTTTAGAGAATAACTGAATATTGAAGAAACAATAATCGGGTTCACAGAAGCTTTAATTTTCAGGTATAAACGAAGTCCAGTCTCATTATACACCCAGCCAACATCATGGAATAACATGTTCAAGGACTTGGAGTTAGGAACAGGAACCCCATTTACATAAACTACGACTGGCTTGTTTGCTGAAATAATTTCTACAGACTGATCTAGAAGGTATGAAGAATTCACCTTTATACTTAAAACATCTTCTTCGTAACTGTAAGAAGAGTCTTGTATACTCAGAAGAGAAGCTTCTTCAATATAGGGAGTAATTAGGCCATACTTTGTCAAGGTTATTAATACCGTGTGTTGGCCACCATCATAGTATTTATCGGGTATACGAAGGCTTTGAACCGGTTGATCATCAATTATTATTTTGTCGATGTATCCTTGACCCTTCACCCTGACAGTGAACAATGTCTCTTTATAGGTGAAGGTCAGGTTCATTGAATCCCAATA
>JAUVYS010000145.1 GCA_030602965.1 Candidatus Bathyarchaeota archaeon
CTCGAACCTATCATCCAAACCACAGTAAACACTACATTATTCAAAGCATAGTTCTAATAACATTTTTTCTCTACACAATCTTAATTAAAAAATGAGGGGTTGGTTACCACATAGAGAGGGATGGTATCCCCCCGACTACCAGATAATACATTGATTAATAAAAAATGATAAAAAACAGTTACTCTGAGGGTTCCCTCAGCGTAATCAGAGACAAGGATATAACTGGAAGAATAGTGTTACTGAAAAAGAACTTTATATTTAGTTTTTTCGTTTCTTTATATTTGTGCGCGCGATTTTCATTTATTAGAAAAACATTCTTGAAATTTTGGATGTTTATGGATTATGAGTAGGGTCGTTGAAGCCAGGTCACTTTGTAAGGAGTACATTCTTGGCAATGTTGCAATTAATGTTCTTAAAGATGTAAATCTTGAGGTTCTAGAATCAGAATTTGTGGTAATTCGAGGCGCTTCTGGGTCTGGAAAAACTACTTTATTAAATTTGATCAGTGGCATAGAGAAACCCACGAAAGGCAAAATAATAGTGTATGAGTACGATCTTACTAAATATAATGAAGACTTCCTTGCAACATTTAGATGCACTAATCTTGGTTACGTATTTCAGTCCTATAATCTCATTTCAACTCTTACAGCGAAAGAAAATATCGAGTTCACGGTGGAAATTGCTGGTTTTTCATCAGAAAAGGCTACTAAAAAAGCGAAGAAGCTTTTGAAACTTGTAGGTCTTCAAGACAGAGGTAACCATTTTCCAGGTCAATTGAGTTTTGGTGAACAACAAAGAGTCGCCTTTGCGAGAGCACTTGCTAATGATCCACCTTTAATGCTAATTGATGAACCAACTGGGAATCTAGATAGGAAGACTAGACAAAAAATAATTCGAATAATAAGAGAAATGAAAAACGACGCCAAGACAATTATTGTTGCAACACATGACGAAGAAATTGCAAAGTACGCGGATAAGATACTATTATTAAATGAAGGAAAAATCACGGTAGAATAAAATGAGTTCTTTTACCTGGAAAGATCTGAAACGTAGACGAACTCAAACAATACTAACCATTGGAGGTGTTATGTTTGGCGCTTTCACATTTACATCACTAATTCTCTTCGAAGAGAGCATCCGATTCCAGTTAATAGGACAGATTGGCCGTGAACTTTCTATGGGATTCGCTAATGTGTTTTCACAATTCCTTACATTCACAAACATAATAATATTTCTTGGAAGCCTGGTTCTATCCTCTGCTGTAGTACATGATAGTATGGAACAACGAAGACGAGACATCGGGATAATGAAATCAGTTGGATGTCTAGCAAGAACAGTCTATGGATATTTTATTTTAGAGATATTCTTTATTGTAGGATTAGGAACAGTGTTAGGAGTATTATCTGGGATCGCAGCCAATCACATTACTTTTACTCTGAGTAATTTCGGGTTTCAATATTTCTCAACTCAAATTAACTTCTTGAATATCGTCTTTATCACCGTAATCTTCTTCATCAGTTGCACACTCATCGGAGTTAGATCGATAAGAAAAACCGTATTAATGAACTCCGCAACAGCCATATCATCACTTCGTGAGGAAGATGTTTCATACAGTGAATCATTTCTTTCACAGATCAACTTTGGGTTAAGTCTAAAGATCGTATTCAGAAATATTCTGAGAAGAAGATGGGAAGCTCTAAGGACAATTATTAGTTTGACATTCATTATAATGTTCGTGACAACATTGACCGTCGGTGGAGCTATTGCGAATTTCACCACGCAGCACTATGTAAGTAGAGCCATAGGTAGTAACGTCTTATTAATTGGTCATCCAGACATTATTCAGAAATATACAATCAGTCTTACGATGACAGATAATATTCTTGAAGAAGAATTTGATCTTTTTAATCCAAAATATGCAATTACAGATAATTTCATTGAAAGGTTATCTACGTTAGAAGGGGTCTTAAAGCTAGATAGAAGACTTTTAGCTGAGACCGTGATTCGAGAAGTTCCTGGAGTTATTATCGATCCTGATGAGCCCGATATCTACACGACTATTGGGGATCATAGACAAGCGAATGCGTTTGTGGTTGGTATCTATCCACAAGAAATAGTGAACAACTGGGTTTTACTAGGTGACAGCCTAGATGAAGAAAGCAGATCAACCGTGATGATTGGAGATGCTCTGGCATCAAACACATTTACTAGAGCATTAGATCAAAAAATAATCATCTTTAATAAACAATTGGAAATCAAAGGAATAGTCTTAGATCCCTTAAACAAAGGCTACGTGACATACACCTATTTAGATGAACTTCAATCTCTTATTGGGACCTCAACCATCAATTTTATCTTCATACAGATTGAAGAGAAGAAATTAAATGAAGCAATCCTAAGTGTCCAAGATATTTTAAAGGATACAGTTTTCAAAGTTGAAGAATTGAATCCAATTCTCTATGAGCGATTGAGTTTCCTAAATAATAATTGGAGTCTAGTTCAACTGGCTCCTTTTCTAGCTTTCATCGCAGCTATTGTTGCGATTTTTAACTACATGACGTTATCAACTTTACACCAAAAGAGAACCATTGGAATTATGAGAAGTGTTGGAGCAAAAAATAATTTCATTCTGAAAATTTTGTATCTTCAAGGAACAATTATTATTATCCTGAGTAGCATTTTTGGGATTGGTTTGGGTTTAATAATGAACTTTGTCCTCCTCATACCAAGTCCATATATTCCATCTAGTAGTCTTCTACAAATTCTATTCTGCATAGTTATTGCAATAGCACTTCTTTCTATTGCAGGAATTTTTCCAGCTAAACGAATCATTAGATTTCCAATAACTGAGATAATTTCGAATCCTTAGGATTATATTAGAAATTATGCCAAGAACAATATTAGTTTAAAACGAATAAGTTATCAATATCATCGCAATCGCGGGCGCGTGAAAGGAAAAGCGTTGAAATCTTCAAAAACCCAGTCACTCTGAGGGGCCTCTCCGTCCAATCAGAGACAGGCTATAACGCGCGCGTATGCAAATGTGGAAAAGTGTGAACAGCGTCACCTAAACTTTAATTAATATTGGTCTGCAATATATGAAATTTAATTACTTATCTCATTGGAGGTTTGTAGTATGTCTTTCAACGAGCGGTCTTTAACTGTAAGGTTGAGTCTTTCAGTGGTCTTCATTGCTCTGGTTGCTGCTTCGACGTTATTAATACAAGTTCCTGTTCCAGCTACTGGTGGATACATCAATATTGGTGATGCCATGATTTTTATAGGTGCTCTACTGTTTGGTCCCATTGTTGGAGGTATGGCTGGAGGTTTAGGCTCTGCTATAGCTGATATCCTTAGCTATCCGGTATTTGCTCCATTTACTCTTGTAGTAAAAGGGCTTGAAGGATTTGTTGCCGGATACATTAAAGACGGAGAGAGTTTAACAAGAGACATTCTAGCTTGGGCTGCTGGAAGCGTTGTGATGGTGTTAGGTTACTTTATTGTTGAAGCCTACATAATGGGACTTGGACCTGC
>JAUVYS010000054.1 GCA_030602965.1 Candidatus Bathyarchaeota archaeon
CCTGAATTATGTAAAAACAATGGCAGTTCCAGTAACAAATCCTTATGTAATCCTGACGCAATGCAAAGATCGGCTCCAGGAATTTTCATGGGCATGTACTTCCTGGGATCATCAATGAAAGCTGGAAGCTTAGATTTCCCTGGAAGCTCCATAGCTGCCTTAATGTTACGAACGTAGCTGTACACATCATATTTACAATAATCACATTGGAGCCCGCACGATTTACAGAAACTTGGATCGTTTATCAGGTTTCTGATTACCTTTTCCCCAAACTCTCCGCTATAAATAAAGACCAGTGAAAGCTTGTCTTTGTTGTAACCCAATTCTGACACTAAAAGCTCACTTTGTTGTCATAATTGCCGATCAGTCTTTCCAGTCTAAGAGTCTTCTTTCTCCTTCTATTTTTCTGATGTCTGTTATATCTTGCGTTACTTCTAAGCATCCAAGATACTCTCTATCTTTGTTGCGAACTGCAAAGTATCGAATAAGAATCAGCCTGTCATTGAGATTAATCCAGAATGCAGCAACATCTTTCTTACGATTTTTGAAAGAATTCAATATCTTTTCAACGACATGCACACTTTTCTGGGGATGACATTTTTGAACCTTTCTACCAATCACAGCCTTGGCCCTAACGAAAATTCTATCCTTAGATTGACTGAAATATCGAACCCTATCATTTTTATCTATGAAAGTAACATCAACTGGCAAAGTATCTAATAGTGCTTCAAGTTCATCCATCGAGAAAGTTCCTGTTTCGAATTTAATAACGCCTTCCTCTTTTGGTTCTTGAGTCAATGTCCTTACCTCTTCAGTTACCATTTTTGCTGGTTCAGGAGTGAAACAGCAATAACCAATCTCGTCAAACTGTTTTCTAACATCCGTCCACTCATCTTTTTCTATCACATTTAGGGCAGTTGGAAATAGAACATTGTTTTCCTTATAGAAGTGGTCTGAAAGCATCTCAGCTAGTACCACAGCCATTTCACCTAGTTGTTTTACGAAGTCGTTAAAAGTCAATTTAGTACGTTCATCAACTAGTTTGTAAATGTCCTTTTTTATCTTTCTTATCTTGTCGTGTTCAATCCACATGATTGCAGGAGGCTCGGTAATTCCATGTTTCTCAAGATAAGGAAAAAGAACATTTTCTTCTCTCAAATAGTGGCTTTCTGAGTCCTTCAGATGCTTAACAATGTGATTTAAATGATGAATTGTTTCATCAGAGAAATCTCCAGCTTCTTTCACCGTCCCAGCGACTTTCTTTAGTTCACCAGCAAACTCCAGAACTTTCTTATGTTCCTCCATGAGAATGTTTACTGGATGTCCTTGAGGAGCGATCGTTTTTGCTTTTTCAAGCGATTCTTTAAAGATGGCTATATGAACATCACACAGTCTTTGAATCTCTTCTCTTGGCATGCCTTCCTTTATTAGCTCCTGTTCCACTCTAGCGATTTCGGTTGGGTTTACATCTCCCAGAAATTCTTTAAATTCCTCTTTGATCTTCTCTGGATCTTCACCTGCATGAAGCCTTTTAATCAGTTCTTTAACAAATTCTTTTCTTTCTTTTATTCCAGAATTTTCAACCATTTTATATTCCTTAAACAGCAAGTATTATGTGAATACATATTCACGTTTAATTATTAAATCTTTCCTAATCAATTTACTATAATAAGTTCCTAAAACATTGTTGCGTTTAAATATTCTCTTATTGTTTTCTTGGAGTTCCCAGACCTTGGCTTTGCCATAGGATTAAGGAGAAAAATTGTTAGTTAACTTGTCCCCCACATCTTTATGGAATTCGTAGTGGCTCAACGATAAAGAAACAGGCGAAAAATTGAAGAATTCTAACCAGAGCTTATCTAAGATGTTTTAGCTGAACGATTGTAACACCAATTAAAACCAACACTATGCCTAAGATCATTCTGGTTGTTATTTCCTTGCCGAGAAAGATAAATGCTAAAACCGCAATCTGTGCAAGCATCGTGTTCTGAAGAATGGAAAGCTCATAGGCTTTCAGGATCTTCAAAACATGATTCCATAACATAAACGCAAATGCAGTATTCACTAAACTCAACCAAAAAATAATCAACCAATTCCCAGACTCTATCGGTTGAAAACCCTCAAACATCAGAGTTAAAATCATCAACCCCAAGCAGCCAATTCCCATAGTCAAAGTCGTAAAAGACCCAGAGCTGACTTTGTTTTTTTGTCTGAAAGCCCTTGTTAACATCATGTAAGTCGCCCAAGCTAAACCAGATAGCAACACCAGGATGATTCCTAATATTTCATTGCTTGAAAATTGGACAGGAAAGTAAACATAAGCGCCAACAAGTGTCAATAAAATTCCGAAAATCTGCATTTTAGAAATCTTTGTCTTAAGGAATATTGTTTCTATAAATATGACAAAAAGAGGTGTGAAACTAAGAAGAAAGGTAACAGAAATAGCTGGCAAAAGAGACAAGCCAACGAACTGCAGCCCTTGAGCTAAGGTAAAACCAGTTAAACCTGCAGCAACATAATAAATAATAAGATTTCTATCGAGTTTAAGTTTCCAATCTTCTCTGTATGCATTCAACAAAAAAAGAATTGAAAATGCAACGATATATCTCACTGTTGCAAAGAAAAAAGGAGTTATATCAATGAGTCCAATCTTGACGAGAACATACGACGAAGACCATAATAAAGTAACAAATAAGCCCTCTAAAATTGCTAAACGAGGACTTTTTGTCAATACAAATGCTCCTGATCTAAGTTATCAATCATTTATTGTTTGATTATTTCTAGTGCTTTTTTGAATTCTTCTGTTCCTGCCTTCTCAAGTAACTCGAAGATCACCATCTCAGTTGAAACCATTATAACCCCCTCTTGCTTCATCCTCTCGATGGCTACTTCAAGATCAAACTCGCTGATAGAAGATATCGCGTCACAGACTACATACACCTTTAACCTTTCAATGCCTCTCAAAGCAGTCTGGGTAATACACACATGGCTCTCAACCCCGCAAATAATTAAGGTGGTCGCTCCTGTCTCTTCGATTCTTATAGTGAACTCCTTGGAGAGGTAGCAGTTAAACGTAAGTTTTTCGATTGGGTTTACCTCTGGAATATTATTTTTTATTTCATGGATTGTATGTCCGAGTCCCTTTGGGTACTGTTCTGTAAGAATTACTGGAATACCAATGAGTTTTGCTATTTTTATTAATTTAATTGTGTTTTTTATAACCTCTTCTCTGTTTGCGATCTTGGTCATTAATTTTTCCTGCATGTCAATAACCACTAAAACTGTTTCGTCTCGTTTAATCAACCTTGAACCATTCATTTTTGACACAACAATTACTAAACAATTCAATCATAATTTAAGGATTAGAAGAATGAATCACTCAAGCGCGAAGAACTCCTATGAATCCGAAAGCTCATTGAGAATAGCATTATAAGCCTGTCTGATTTTGAATTCATGAAGTGCAATGGCTGCGAAATAATATCTTGAAGGATTCAGTATAAATTCTGAATTCGTGACTAAAGATCTTGATTAACATGTTAAATGTAGGGCAGCTGCCACTTTCTTGTTTTTTGACAGTTCATTGTAGATCTTACACGCATTCTCAGTATTTTCTATGATAAGATCGATCTTTGCAGATTCTATTCTATTCACTGTCTCAGGTAAAACCTTCACCATTCCAAATTTTCCAGTACCTACTATTAGAATCTCAAGAGCTTCTTGAAAAATCTCATTTACGTCTTCAATATGTAATTCGTGACCTTTTTTACGCCACCAGTTGTCTTTAATTCTGTCGGGGAATATTATTACATCCTTCGTGTACTCTTTCTTATCTATGACAATTTTTCCGAAAGAGTAAGAATCAATCATTCATCCATCAATTTATTGAATATATTTCATTTGCTAAAAATGATTGCTAATTGCCTTTTTAGGCTTGGAAAGACGCAATAAAAAGACATAAATATGGTTTAAAACTATACTATAGTATAGAATTATGCAAAAAGGCGATGAAAACATGGCGCAATGTCCAAACTGCGGAGCAAAAACAACGACCCCAATCAAAGAATGGGATTTGAATGATAAAATTCACATCGCATTGTTTGAGTGCTGTGGAAAAAAATTCAGAGAATACATGAAAAAGTAGAGCACCTTTCAAGTTGAGTTCAAAGGAACACGTTTTTTATTGTTCGTCTCAGTTCCATCCTTTTCAACACCATCGTTAACATCGTAAGATTTCAAGCTCATCATTGTTCATCAAACAACTGAAGAGGCAGAAACACCTTCAACACCAATAACTCCAGGTTTTCCGATGGAAGCGATAACGATGGAGATGATTGAAGCTACAGTCACATTGTTGATTCACAGAAGAGAAAACCGTTCCTTCGAAGGATTGAAATAGCCTTATTAATCCGAATAAACATTTTTTTATTTTGGAGGAAAAGAATGAGCGCTGGAACAACGATGGTTGTTATTAGGATAATTGCTCTTCTATTCTTTGCCATGTTTGCTCCAATTATAATGTGCACAATCATCCATAACCTTCACGTGTTATGGAGATGGTCATACAATACATGTTCCAAAATATGCAGTGATGCATTTTCCAGACTACTTGAATACAGCATAAACATTGCTGAAAAAATAACAGAATCCATTAACCGCGCAGTATCATGGATAGTTGGTCAGTACACCATTTTCTTTAACTGTCTGCAACACTCAACGATTTAGTTGACCTTAAGATGCGTCAAGAATGAACTTTACACCAAGCATAGTTTATTGGCTTGAAGACAGCGTCTATCTTAATATTACGAATAAGTGTTCTAACAATTGTTACTTCTGTGTTCGAAACTTCAAATATGGCTTAGAAAACTTCAATTTAACACTAAAAGAAGAACCTCAAGTCAGCCAAGTAATAAAAGAATTATCTCAGGTCTTGAATCGAAGAAGTTGGAAAGAGGTTGTCTTCTGTGGTTTCGGAGAACCTCTGGAAAGACTCAACTGTGTCATCGATGTCAGTAAATGGATTAAAAAAAATCATCCTATTCCAATCAGAATTAACACAAATGGCCACGGATATCTATTGAATAAAGGTCGAAATGTAATCGAGGAGTTGAAGAGTGCGGGAGTAGACAAGGTCAGCGTTAGTTTAAACGCTCATAACAAAGAAGCATATGACAAGGTGTGTCACCCTAGGTTTAAAGATGCTTTTCATAACATTCTAGATTTTATTGAGAAAGCAAAAAACAAAATGAACACAGAGATCACTGCCGTATCTCTACCCGAAGTCAATTTAGAAAAGGCTAAAGAAATGGCCATGAAGATGGATACATCATTCAGGGTAAGAGAATACTATTCCCCTTTTTAGTGACACATTAATATTATCGTTCAAGCCCCTGGATGAGATTATGCAGATCCAAGGCCACGTTTTCACCCATGTAGCCACCTTCCAACACTCCAAAAACTTCTTTTCCTAGATTTCTGATTTTTTCACCAATCTTTCTATAACAATCTGAAGTTAAACCTAAGGAAGCTATGTCTCCTTGATGAGCATCAAACCCAGCTGATATTCCTATCATTTCGATTGATTTCCAATTAATTCTTTTAAAAGCTGAATCTAAGGTTTTTAGATAGGTTTGATCTCCTGTCCCATATGGTAATGGGAAGTTTAGGCAATTCTTCTCTGATATAAGCCCGGTTCCAGGGTATTGTGGGCTTTGGTGAAGAGAGATAAATGTGACTTTTGGGTCTCCTATGAAGATTTCTTGAGTTCCGTTTCCATGATGACCGTCTATGTCCAGAATGAGTGTGGGCTCCTCAAGACTCTTAACAGCCACAGCTATGTTATTGAAATAACAGAACCCCAGACTTGATGCACCCAAGGCTCTTCCAGCCTTGCCTGCATGATGGCCCGGAGGCCGGAGCAAGGAGAAGCCTCCTATTTCAGCAGCCTTCATCGCTCCTCCAGCTGAGAGGCTCGCATACTCGTAGATGTTCTTAGCTCCAGGAGTATCACCGTCGAAAAAACCGCCTTTTTCAACCCGCCTAACCCAATCTCTCGTATGAACTCGTAAAAGATCTTCCTGAAACGTAACTCTTGGCTCTGTGAACTCATACCCAAACTCTAAAAGAATTTCATTAGCTTCTCTGACCCGTTCGGGACTTTCCACATGCCCAAAATAGGAATACTCAAGACATTTTTCAGAAAATACAATTTCCATCTGTAAGACCACCCTTGAAATGTATTTGAAGTTTCAACAGCTTTCACATTGTTTTCGATTGAGTTGAAAGTTATAAGCTTTAATATTGACTAAGCTTCTGTTATTTAACAGATAAAAAAGAGAAAAAACAAGTTCTTTACGTATCTATTGTTGTCAACAATCTTTCTAGGCTTTACATTACAAACTCTAACAACACTACCAATCGTGTATGGATCAGTAGGAACAATCTACTCCAAATATACTGAGAGCCCTCCTTCTTTAAATGGTGCTATAGGATCAAGTGAATGGGAAGATGCAAATGTCTACATGAATGTTGGTAATGAAGGTAAATATGATGTGTTTTTGATGCATGGTGACAATTATTTCTATGTTGGCACTACATTGTAACATTGATTCAATTCATAATTATGGCCTTTATCATTTTTCTCTCGGTGAAAGGAACTAAAAGGGTTTGGATAGAATAAAAAGATTTTAAAGTGAAGTTTACTTTGGTATCGCTCCGTAAATAAAAACAGAGTAAAAAAGTGAGCCAAGATAGAAAATTGCACCAAAAGCCAGTATTATAGTTGACAAACGTGTCATACTGAATTTCTTCGGCATCATTTTATTGTTGACATATAATAAGAGCAGACAGTAACTACCCATTATAATAGGAGAAAGAAAAGAGAGAACATTGAGCATAAATACTGGACCTTTTGCTGAACCTATAAAAGTCATAAAAATTCCAATCAATGTCACAGCAAGAATCCACAGGTAATACCATCTACGCATACTCCACTTTCTTGCTTTCTTAAAGAGTAGAAGTGTCATGTCTGCTTGTGCTCGTGCAAAAGCATCAAAGATTCCGAGGCTCATTTTCCATCCAATGAAGAACATTACGATGAACCAAAGAGGATATAAAGTTGGACTTATAACTGTGAAGGCTGACGCTATGGCTTGTATCGCATTTACAGTCTTGCCTTCTTTAATAGCTTCTAATGCTAATGGAGTCATCTCTACAGCAGCCATGCTCAAAACTGTGAAAAAGAGGGTAATGAAGAATGTTAAAACACCTAGACTTATTATCGCATCATAAACGTTTAATTTTCTCCAACGTTTCCACTTGAAGATTTCCAGCTTATTCTTCCAATTGAAGGTGAAACCAAGTTTTCTCCACTTCTCTTCTTTTCCAAAGATTAACCCAGTTATCTTGGGCATGTAGGCTGCCATTCCAATATTTTCTTCTCTCACCCATAAAGTATACCACATCTGTTGCATCCCTGATGGACCCATAAACGCCATGGCTCCTATTATTAATGGAAACCAAGTTTGAGAGAACATAAGTGGTGTAGTCCATCCAAAAGCTACAGTACCAGATAGGGCGTCTACCCAATTCTCAGGGGTACCAACAATCACAGCAACACCTAAAGACACTGTGATCATTATTGAAATTGCAATCAGAAGAAGATTCTTAACAGTTTTGTATACTTGATGAGGGCTGAGGATTAAAACCAAGGCAATTGACAGTATGCTTGTGACAGCAATGGTAACCCAATCTAGATCAGTTAGTAAAGATAATGCTGAAGCACCAATAACAACATGACCAGGCCAAATATACACTGTAATTGCTATGGTGTAAAAGAAAAATGCTATTCCACG
>JAUVYS010000170.1 GCA_030602965.1 Candidatus Bathyarchaeota archaeon
GAAAAAGTGGTAAAACATTATGTTCACTCTTCCCTGAAAAAGATGGTTTTACAGTATTGATTGTGCTTGGAAAGAAAGAAGCTGAAAATTTTCTCTCAATACAGGATGAGTTTAGTGATAAAACTCGTAATGTCTTTCTCAAGACGAAACCCCTTCATGATGGACGATGGTTGTGGATCAAAGTAAAAACTCAGACTGAAACTGAAGACATTAAAAAATTGTTGCTGGTCAAAAAGAGACCTAAGAAACGCTAAGTATCAAATATTCGATCTCAATTTGCTTGTGCGTGTATTGTGTTATTTCTTGATACGCGGGAATAGTGGTTTATAGTTTAAGCCTTTTTTGATCAGTTCTCTTTGTTTTTCTTCATTCATTGTTGTGAATCGTTCTGCTGTGTCAATCATCATCTTAGCTATCTTAATATCTGATGAACTGGCTGCTGTAGCCACTGGTTGAGTTGAAGTGAACCACAAGCCTTCATCAATCTCTTCCTGAGTTGTAAATGGTTGATACCAGGTATTGTAACCTCTCTCTTCAGTAGCCCATGGTCCTTTTGCTATGGCTTTCATTGCTATGACTCCGATTTTCTTTTCTTTTGCCAATGATAAAACTGGTTCATAATCGTTTTTTGGTTCAGGATAAGCTTTAAGGACATAATTTACTGGTAGTAGAATCGTGTCAAAATCAAAGTTTTAGAGGGCTTGTAAAATGTTCTCAGGATTGTGATTCGTTATCCCGATGTTCTTTACTAAATCTTGTTCTTTAGCCTCCACTATCGCTCTCATTGCTCCGTCCTCTCCTAAAGCGATCTTAAGATCTTCAGGATCGTCAAGACCATGAAGCTGATAGATATCGAAGTAATCAGTTTGAAGACGTTTTAGACTCCGATGCAACTCTTCGGAAGCCTCTTTTCTAATCCTCTTCGTTGTTTTACAAGCAAGAAAGATGTTCTCCCGGTAATCTTTCACCCATTTTCCCATTCTAAGCTCTGCATCGCCATAGGTTGGAGCCACGTCAATGTGATTGATCCCACGGTCAAGAGCAGATTCAATGAATTCGTCCGCCTCTTTGCTACTGATAGGATGTAAAAAAATAGCACCTCCTAGAGTTATCAAAGTGCTCGTATGTCCAGTTTCTCCCAGAGGTCTCTTCTCCATCATAATAGTGCACAACTGATAATATTATAGATCGTTATTAAAAATGGAAAGAGCCACATTTAACCCAGTATTTTCACGTATGCTATCAAATTGGAGTGTTCATACGCGTGGTTTTTGGAATCCATATATTATTAAAAAAAGGGTAGATAATCGTAAAAACTATGAATTTACTGCATGATCCTGTTTTCTTCTTTTGTTAGGACTATTACTGCTATGATGACTGGAAGAAATAGAATTGCCGAGATCTTAAAGATATCTGGAGTTGAAAGAAAGAAGGTGATTGAACCTGCAAGAGTCGAGCCTATAAAACTACCAATACTGAAGGTAGTGATTGAGATGGACAAAGCCATTTCTCTGTCAATTAAATCTACGTTCTCAGTTAAGAATGTAGTATTAACCACAGCCCGCATTCCCCATCCTAGACCGAATAATATCATGGCTAATAGTAAAAAGAAATAATCGCCTGTCATTGAGATTATTAAATAAGTTGCAGCGTAAAGCGAAAAGGAGACAATTAGAGGAATCTTTCTGCTTCTGATCTTATCTGAAATCCACCCAATTGGTATTCGAATTAAAGCATTTGCACCACCTCTTATGGTGAACAGGGTAGCGATTAGGGATGGGGTGAAAAATAGTATTTCATTGGCATAAATTGAAAATAGGGCATTAAAAGCGCCTAAAGTAGTGGAGTTTAAGATTCCTACAAGGATGAGTGTCCTTGCGGTCTTTGACTGGAAAATTCTTTTAACGGAATCAAGAAAAATGATTGGTTCTTCACTAGATTTCTGGTGAGATTCACTCTTTATTTTAGCTACTCCTGTTTTGAGAAATATCACTACACTTGCAAGAGGAAACGCCAACATGACAATTAAGATGTCTCTGTAAGACATAAACTCTATGAGGAAACTGCAAAGAAGGGGACCAAAGAACATGGCAAGACCAAAACCTGTAAAATATTTTCCCATGGCCTCTCCTCTTCTGCCCTCAGGAGCTAATTCCGAAGCAAGAGCTGTGGCGGTAGACCAAAAAGCGGAAAAGGGGATGGCACGAAACGCTAACACAGGATAGAACCAACTTGGTGTATGTACAAGATATAACAAAAAAATCGAGACAAACTGTGTAACAAGGGCGAAGAGGATAAGCTTCCTTTTACCATACTTGTGTGAAGCAAGACCAAATGGGATACGCGAGAAAGTCTCAGTTAAAGAAAAAACAGCAAGCATTAAACTTACTTCAACTACAGAGGCTCCCACTTCCCTCATATATAGGGTCAACACTGGCTGGAATATGAGGTTTCCCAATACAAAGAGGAAAGTAACGATTATGAGAAATATCAGTCCTCTTGATTCTTCACGTTTCACGAATCATCGTCGAACTACAGTAAAAAAGCCTTTTTAAATTTATTTATGAACAAAACCATGAATCCTGGTGCGATACTTAGACAGGCACACCCACAAGAAACAAGACCATACATATTTCAAGATCTAACTCTCATCTCAAGTGGTTTTGTCTCTAAGTGCTTTTTCTGATGAGACGAAGAAAATTGAGATCGTGGTGTTGACAATAACAGATGTTGCAAGAAGAATCCATGGCAGACTCGGATTATATGCGTAAATGATACCCCCCAAGACGGAACCAAGAATTGAAGGGATTGCGAGGAGCGCACCCATCCCTGGACCACCAGTTCCGCCTCTTGTGTTTATGAAGAGCATGCCTTGGCCTAATGCAGCCATGATCACTCCTCTCTTCTCCTTAGGAACAGAAGAAGCCATGAATGTTGGTGCGCCAGAAAGCAGGAAAGCGTTGAGGAGGGTAATGGCAACAAAAATCAG
>JAUVYS010000069.1 GCA_030602965.1 Candidatus Bathyarchaeota archaeon
AGCAGAGATTGCGATTCTTGCTCAAAGTGGTATGAGAAGTGGAAGTCTGGCGAAGCTTACTTATGGACACGTAAAGAAGGGTCTTGAGAATGGAGAGATCCCTTTGCGGATACACTTGTCATCAGGGCTTCTTAAGGGCAGAGTTAAGAGTTGCGATACCTTCATTGGGCCTGAAGCCATCGAATATCTGAAGTTGTATCTTGAGAGTAGAAGGAGAGGCACCAGAAAGATCCCGGAAGAAAAGCTGACCGATGACAGCCCGCTGTTTCGGCATCATAAAAAGGAAGTAAAGATGTTAAGTTATGACAGCATTTACGCTGACATTAGAAAAGCATTGCTTAGGACTGGATTAGCTCAAAAGACTGGTAAACCATCAGAAATAAGACCCCATAGTTTACGGAAGTTCTTCAAGACCCAGATGGAAGCAGCAGGTGCTTCAAGTCGGTTTATTGAGCACATGATGGGGCATAAGCTTCCTGGTTCTGAGTCTTCATATTTCAAACCAACAATTGATCAATTGAGAGAAGCGTATGTGAAAGGTCTTCCATTTCTCAGTTTATCTCCTCGAACAGATGTTGAAGACGAGTTTAAACGAGTTTTACAAACGGTTAAAGCAAAGCGTAGAGAGCCAGACATCATTAGGTTTGTTGATAAGATACTTGAAGCTTTAACCGAAGAAAAGGTCTATAGTGAAGCCCCATCTGAAGCATATTTTCATAATAATAACACAGTGAATGTATGCCTAAAATGTAAGAATTATGCTGATTCAGATGCTCTAGTATGCGATCAATGCGGAGAAAAATTAAAAATAGAATGCTCTAGATGTAATACTTTGAATAAGCTTACTTCAAATTATTGTAAAAAATGTGGAAACAAAATAGATGCATAAACAAACATAAAATCAAGATTCTATTATTCTATGAGAATTTGAGTCTCAGATTATCAAAATATCTTGTGATTAGTAATAAAGATGACAGATGATTCAGAAATATGACATCTTACACATTTTTCTCAAGTATTTGAATTATATCTTCGGCATCTTTCACTAGATTTTGGTTTGATTCATTCATCTGGTTTACTATTGGGGTTTTTTTAGTGGTATTCAATATATCTTTTAGGATTTTATCAACATCATCGTGCTTTTCTTTTAAAAGAGTACGCCCTCCAACCTTAATTTCAAAATTGTTTTCACCAAACTGAGAAATTAAATCCTCCAATTCTTGTTTCGGTGTTTTTCCTTTTAACAAGATCTCTTCAGAATTAAACCATTCTAAAGGATGCCCTTCAACATTTAAAATATAATTTATCTCAAGATTAGCAGGTTGTTCGACACCTAAATCTTTCATCTTCTCAAAGATTCGATCTCTAACATGATTTTTTGCAGCTTCGTACAGAATTTTGTAATTTTGGAGTTCTTGATAAAAAGCTGCAATTTTTTTACGAAGATCTCTATTTATTTCAAAAAATAGATAATCATCAATTATTTCGTTCATTTCGTCTTCGATATCCCATTTCTCATAACGGTCTTCATAGGATACTGCGTAGTAATCTTGAATATTTACTAATAACAAGTTAAACACTTTCAGTAATGGACCATAGACTCGATCTATGATCCTATCTTTTCTCACTTGAGAACGATAATACCACGACACAACCACGCTTATTGAAGCAATGATTAATGATAAGATTGAAATCCAATTCTCTACTAAAAAAACCACAATTGTATTAGACATTAGAACCACATTTGATAATAAATAATCCTCTTAAATAAATCTCAATAGGAAAACCGAAGATTCATTAATCTTATTTTTCGATGAATTTTAACGTTAAAGTTTTATTGACTAATACTCGCCATTCAAGACTGTATTTTTTTCCGGGTTTTAAGCCAATCTTTTTGACTATATGTTGTGGAACAGAGATGCGAAACTCATCAACTTTTTCAAACTCTTGATTGTAAGTCATTTCAATAATCTCAATATAAAAATACTAAGAAAAAACAGTTTTACCAATCTAAAAATCTGATATTGTGGGAAAAAGAATGGCTATAAAAATTAGCTTTTTCTTTGAGAAGCAATAGTGTATTGACAAGCTTTATGCAAGCATAATTTAGATTATGGTACTATAATCGCTTGTTTAAGGCGTTCTTTATGCGCTAAATCAGTGAATGTAGAGATAATGAGTTTATTGCAGGATGGACAGTAAAAAACACCTTTGAATCTTATCCACTTACAATTTTTTGAATTAGGTATACTGTATCTTCTATAAACAGTATCACATTTTCTTAATGCTCTACAATTCGGACAACGAAAATTAATTTTTGGCAATTTTAAAACATACATCTTCCATATGTGGATTTACACGTGGAAAGTTCCGTATACGGATATATGAAGTTTATTATGTAAAAGTTATGATTCTGATATTATGAAATAGAGAAAGTGGGGATTTTTATTGGTTTTATTCAAATCAATTCTGCTAATTTTCTTCAGATATTTTTAACATTTTATCTTCTGGATCCTTTTATTCCTCGTTGATATTTTATGGGTTTTAAAAGAATGGTTTCATGTGGAAAGTAATACAGGGTGTTTTTTTGGCGTATTTTTATATTGAAAAGTGATGAAAAAAGAGAGTTCTAAAGACCTAAGTAAGGATTCTACTAAGGGCCATACTGGAATCACAAAACGTATTCAAGAAGCTATTCGAAGATATCCAAATTCAAAGGCAAAAGCGCTCTGTCAGTTTTTAAAAATTGATTACAGTAAGTATAAACAAATGATTTGGACTGAAACTCATAGAATTAAGAAATACAGATCTACTGAGGTTTTAGGCCGACCCCTAGACCCCCAATCTCATCGTGTTGAGTATTCAGTCATAATTGATAGCGATAGTTTAGAATTGCTAAGTAAGGAAACAAAAAAACATAGAAACGCTAAAGGAGTTTGGTACCGGTCTGGTAATCGTAATCGTGCTTTAGTGTATTCTGATAGTTTTGTTTCAATCAATGTGTTTCATAAGAGTAGATCCTGTCGGATCTTAATGGGTAAACCTATGCCTGAAAACCATTTCAAAGTTCATGTTGTAGACGCTTTCTTCAACGGAGGACTTGATTTACTTACGTGCGAGGACCTAGCTAGACGTATGGAGATCAGGAGTAAACATCGTACTTTTTTGGTTGGTGATGTTTCACCCTTTAAAATAGATTATTATAAATCATCTTTGGGATTACAGATTTTATCTGATAAGAGCCATCCTCAATATATTGAGGCAATTGAAAATTGCCCTAGTTGGGTGCGATTACTTATTAATAGTAATCTTGAGTATGCAAAACAGATGAACCTACACTTAGATGTTTTAAGAGGTATAGGTGAACAAACCGCAGGCTTGGAAAAGGAAGTGAAAAAATTTAGTGAATGTATTGATCGTTTGATTGACTATTTAGACAAAAGAATAAAATTATAATCTCAATAAAATTGGAAAAGGAATTTTTAGATGAATATGCAAGATTATAGAAATTTTAAGTCTACAACCTCAATTCTCATTAATATCAAGTCTTTTAATGTCGTATACTCCACGATTGATCCTTATGATTACTCCATCTCTTTTTAACCTGGCTATAGTTGAGGTGATAGAGTTGCTGAAAGGAGCTCCCACTTTTAAAGCAATATTGGAAACCTGTAATGGTCCATATTGTCTTAGTACATTCGTAATCTTTTCGTAGTAGCTGGATCCCGAAGTTTCTCCTTCAGTCTTCTTGGATGTTTTAGGGGCAGTTTGTCTGACAAGTAGTGATTTTATGGTTTCTTTGTTTTTTTCAACTTGTTTCTTTAAATCTTGGAGTTCTAAATATATTGATACTGAATAGTTGCTTTGGTCTCTCATTTTCTGCATAATACCTTCAACATAGATGTCTATCGTATCTAATACCCAGGTCTGATCTTTTGGCTTCATTTTATCTCATTTAAAAAATATGCTCATTTAAATCCACTTTCCACGTGGAAAGTCTGCAAGATCTCAGGTATTTAGCTCAAATGTTCAAAGAAGGTGTAATGTGATAAATGATGGAGGAAAAAACCCTCTAAAATAATCAATCCCTCTAGAGACTCTATACAGGATTAATTACTCTAAGCTTTAATGAAATCCTCCATTTCCCAAATAATATAGTTAGAGTATTCAATTCTTTGCTAGATACATAGATTCAAGTTATTTTGGTATAATCCAAGCTCAAGGAAGATATGAAAACTCCTTTTTTATTACTTAATATCAGAAAATTGCTCTGAAAAATTCATCATTTTAATTTTAAATCGACTTTTAGGGTGTAATCGTTTACATTAGCCTACTAATGTAAAAATATGGGTTTTAGGTTGCAAAGAAGCCCGTTTTGAGCTTCTTTCTCTACTACATATATGTATGTTGTAGGGGGGGTGTATGGTTTACACTTGAGTAAACCCTGATTTTGCTTTCCAGAAGTATGGAAATACTTGTTTTAGGTGATGCAAAAGAAATATTGATGATCACTACGTAATTATTAACAGAATTAATTGTGTAAATAGGGAATTAATAGAAGTAGATTGACCAGAAAGTCTAGAATGTTTCATTTGGATACGGATTATCCGATTGAAACGTGGAATCCCATTGTGGGTTGCAAACACCATTGTTATAGTGATGGATGTTGGGCTGCAAGAATTGCATTAAGACTTAAGGAAAATCCATACGTGAAACGATACAGAGACGGATTCGATCATCCTAAGCTGATTGAACAAGAATTGAAGAAAGTGTGGAAGCCTAATGTTGTAGTATTCGTTGTGTCCATGGGCGATATGTGGGCAGCATATATTAAAGATGAGTGGATTGATCAAGTGTTGAAAGCTTGTAGGAATAGCCCTGGAACAATCTTTTTCTTTGAGACTAAAAATCCGATGAGATATTATGACTGGTTGGAGTTAATTCCTGAAAATGTGATATTGTCATCGACTATTGAGACAAACAGGGACTATAATCTTTCAGAAGCTCCAGAGGTTAAAGAAAGATACTTAGCGATGAAACAATTGCAATGGCAGAGTAAGCATGTTTCGATAGAGCCGATAGTTGATTTTGACTTAAAGGTAGTTGTTAGATGGTTTAGAGATATTGAACCGATAATTGTTTCTGTAGGTTATGATAACTATGGGTGTGGATTGCCTGAACCATCATTATCTAAAACTATGAAGTTGATTGGGGAATTGAAGAAATTTACAAAGGTTGAAAGAAAACAACTAAGAGAGAAAAAGGATCTATCACCGTATCATGTTATCAAACTATAATTTAGATTGATTGATCATTTCCAACGGTCTAAAGTTCCATGCGTAACAGTCTCTGAAAACGCTTTTAAGACTAATTCCGATATTTTTTCTAATTCAGTTTTTAATTCATCTCTGATTTTTCTCCTAATAACCCCTATTGAATTATATTGCTTGGATAATGAGGGAAGAATGCTTTCAGCTTTTTTTTTGCATTTTCTACCAAATTTAGCTAGTTCAACATGAGTGGATTTTTGAGAATTAAAGTCGGGTATGGGAAGGTCTAAAACCTTTTTATGGATATCTCTTGGACCAAAAAGACCTCTTGATTGCATTCCTTTTATCAAATTATCTACGATGGGAGCGTTTAAAACTGAAGATAAGAAGTACGCTTCATCAGCATTATCTGTTTCGTAATAATATGTTTTTGTATCTGCTACAAATCCATTTAAAGGAATATTAATACCATCAATATCAACATCAAGATTATCTTTTTTTAAATCAATTAAGCAAGAAGCAATGTATGTACCAGACGTCAAGTAAAGAACTTTGAAACGAATGTTATGATTCTGTTCAGTTAATTTATTTCGATAATTTAACCATTCAACAGCTGTATTTTTTTCAGCTTTTGATCCTCTTAATTCATGCCACTTACTTTCTGCATTGAATATCCAATTAGAAAGACCTATATAACCAAGTTCTTTTGCTTCTTTTTCATTAATTATTTTAAATTTATTTTTCTTTTTCATAACTGGCAAAACTGTAATTAGGAATGGCAAATGAGCAAAGGGAACAACTTCAGATCCTCTTAAAGTAGCATATAAAAACTGCTTTTCAATATTATCTTCAAATATAACTTCTTTGTAAGGTGGTTTAGCATATTTGATTATTTTTTGTGAAGTTACTACATTTGGCTTATTCGGATCAAGTCCAAATCTTTTATGTTTCTGAATATTTACAAACCAAAAATTTCTTGGAACTAAACTTGCTCCTTGATTAAAATACCTTTTATAATTACTTCCTTTAGGTGAAATCTGTATCTTTCTATCCAGTAGGAATGTTCTTTTCCCAATTTTGTTCAGATAATATTTCTTATTAACAATTTTCAATAAGTTTTTTGCTTCATCAAATGAAGTATTTTTATTTTTTAATTTACCAGAGAAATGTTTCCCTTTAATAGGGTATTTTGTTTTATTATTAATTGAACCAAAAACTACACAAGCATTGATATTAAAAAGCGGACTAACTTTTTCTAAATCAAATATCTTTTCAATTTTCATTTGAGGGAAGAATTTACCACTTCTAAACTTTTCATGTTGGTCTGAAGAAAATATTCCTCTTGGCATTACAAAACCAATTTTTCCTTTATCTTTCAAATAGAGATGAGATCCTCTAGAAAAGAAGAGAGTGGCTACCTCCATATGGGTCATTAACTCTACCTTCTCACTTGGAAGAAGCTGGTACATTTTAATAATTTGTTCTTTAACAAATTCTTGATAATCTGTACCAAGAAATCTAT
>JAUVYS010000115.1 GCA_030602965.1 Candidatus Bathyarchaeota archaeon
GGAATGTTTTCCAATATAAAGATCCCACCGCTATGGTGAAAGCTCTTTCAGCAATAGTACACAAAAAAACCTCTGTAATGAATGGTCTTAAAATCCTTGGTGCCAAAAAATGAGAGAGGTATGGGTTGAAATCAAAGACACCCTTTCTCCTGATAAAAAAAAGACCATGTTTGAAGTTTCTGAAAAAAATGGTTGCACCGTTATAGTGAAGGATGAGGAGGTCAAGAAAGCAAAATCATTCAATGTTAGAATCGCGTCTCGAGAAGATGGAGACATCAAGATTCTCAAAGAAAAAGAAATTGCACTTTCCAGAAAACTAGGAAAACCTGTTTGTGTGAAATTAACTATAGGAAACCCAAGTGATGAGAAGAAGGTTACTAAAGCAATTGAGAATGGAATCGATTACATTATAATTTGGTGTACAGACTGGAAGATTATTCCCATCGAAAACATCATTGCAGAATCCTATGGGAAAACAAGGCTGTTAGCAGAGGTAATAAACTCCAAGGAAGCAAAGATCGCCTTTGAGACTCTGGAATTGGGAGTAGATGGAGTTGTTCTTAAGACCTCCAACCCAAGAGAAATTGAAGCTACAGTTGAAATTGCAGCTAAAGTTAAAACACGGACAAACGAAAGGGAGAAAAATCCAAAGATTGAGTTGGATCTTGCCAGAATAGTCTCTTCTAAACAGTTGAGCTTAGGTTCGCGAGTATGCATTGACACCTGTGACATGATGAAAGAGGGAGAGGGAATGCTCGTAGGATGTCAATCCTCTGGACTCTTCTTAATCCATGCCGAGGTAGGGAAAGATTTGAAATCTGACCCCAGACCTTTTAGAGTGAACGCTGGAGCTGTAAGCTTGTATATCTTAACACCTGGCAACCGCACACGTTACATTTCTGAGTTAACAACAGGCGATGAAGTCCTAATAGTAGACAAGCAAGGTAACAGCAGAAGTACGATTGTTGGCAGGGTGAAGATTGAGAAGAGACCCATGGTATTAGTTGAAGCTGAGGTTAAAGGACAAAAGATCAAGATAATATTACAAAACGCTGAGACAATACGTCTAATTGGAAAGGATAGCCCAAACCCTGTTACGAATCTTGAACCTAACGATCAAGTTTTGGTTCAACTTCAAAAAGGTGGAAGACACTTTGGAGTTCTCGTTGAGGATGAGTTGGTGATCGAAAAGTGACTAGGATATGCGTAGTTGTCTTGGCAAATACAATGGTTGATTTAAAAAATGAGATAGAGAAAGCTGAAGAGTTAAAACCAGATTTCATAGAGGTTCGAATGGACTATTTAAACGAGGAAATTAAGTTTAGCGAAATCAGAAAGATATCAAACTCACCCCTCATTGCAACTATAAGACCAAAAAGCGAAGGAGGATACTTTGAAGGATCTGAGGATAAAAGATTAAATCTTCTTTTTAAAGCTGTAGAGAATGGCTTCGACTACATAGACATAGAGTTGAAAACAAAGGAATGTGTTAAGATTGTTGAAAAAATGAAGAAAAGACAAGCTGAGACAATAGTTTCGACACATAATTTTTTATCCACTCCTTCTCTTCATGAAATGAGCCAAATATTAGGAGAGATGCAAAACACAGATGCAGATATCTGTAAACTTATCACTAAAGCCGCATCCATCGATGACAATTTAACAGTTCTTCAATTTGTTAAAAAAGAATCAAAAGAGAAGAGACTGATATCATTCTGTATGGGTAAATTAGGGGTCTTATCCAGGATTCTCTCACCGTTTTTTGGCTCCTTCTTTACATATGCTTCGTTAGAAAAGGGGAAGGAATCAGCTGAAGGCCAGTTAACAATAGAAGAAACACGTGAGATCTACGCTTTATTGAGGTCCCAATGATGAAGATTGGAACCTCAACTCAAGTTTACGCATTGATTGGAGATCCAGTCGAGCACTCTCTGAGTCCCTTAATACATAATTTGGCTTTTAAATCACTCAAATTGAACTGTGTTTATCTTACATTCCAAGTTAGAATACATGAATTAGACACGGCGATAAAAGGAATAAAGGCGCTAGGTGTGTCAGGTTTTAATGTAACAGTTCCTCATAAAGTCGCAATATTATCATTTATGGATGAGATTAGGCCATTGGCATCTGTCATTGGTGCAATAAACACGGTTGTAAATGATGATGGTAAACTTGTTGGATATAATACTGATGGACAAGGGGCTTTAGCTGCATTACTAAATGAGGGAGCTAACCCTAAGGGAAAAAGAGTCGTATTGTTGGGAGCTGGAGGTGCAGCAAGAGCTATTGCCTTCACTCTCACTCCAATTGTCGATAAACTGATTATACTCAATAGAACCGGGTCCAAAGCATCTATACTTGCCAAGCAGCTTGAAAAACGTTTCAGAAAGGAAGTTGAAGGAAAAATCTTGTCTTCAAAAAAGATGTCAGATATGCTCGATGATACTGACATTTTGATAAATTCGACCTCTGTTGGTATGTATCCAAATGTAGATGAGAGTCTTATTGATCGTAAGATGATTCGCTCCGACATGACTGTTTTTGACATTGTTTACAACCCTTTGGAAACCAAATTGATAAAGGAAGCAAAGGCCTCTGGAGCTAAGACAGTAGGTGGAGCGAAAATGCTTGTCTATCAAGGCGCTTTGTCATTTGAGATTTGGACAGGAAAGAAGCCTCCAATTGAGAAGATGCTTAAAGTTATTATTAAAAAGTTGAAGGAGGCTTAGAACTGAGCGGTTTTGGAGAGGCCATCGCCTTCGGAGCAGCCTCTATCATAAACGCCATTGCTACTGGAAAAGGAGCTGCTTTGGGAGTAGACCTGTGGACAAAGACAAGAGTGGAACTAACCGATGAAGCTGGAGTAATAAAAGGAAGAATTCTCTCTGAGCCAGAAGAGAAAATCAATTTGATCAGAGCCACTGTAGCGATGGTTTTAAAACATTTCAATTTTGAGAGAAAATATGGAGCCAAGGTTGAGACTGAGTCCAATATCCCCATCGCGAAGGGAATGAAAAGTAGCAGTGTAGCAGCAAATGCGCTTGTCCTCGCTATAAAGGCGGCTTTAGGAAAGGAGATAGATGATCACGAGACTCTAATACTTGCAATCGACTCGGCAATATCATCTAAAACTACTATTACTGGAGCTTTCGACGACGCCTGTGCATCATACTTTGGCAATATTGTTGTGACAGACAATTATGAAAGGAAGATTTTAAAACAATATGAGGTTGAAGAAGACTTCACTGTCCTATTTCACGTCCCAGATCAGAAATCATATACCATATCCTCAGATATTGAAAGTATGAGGTTAATTGCACCACAGGTTGAAGTAGCATTCAAAGAAGCGCTATTAGGTAATTACTGGACAGCGTTAACTCTCAATGGAATATTATATTCAACAGCTTTAGGCTATGACCAGAAGGTTGCCATAAAAGCTTTAAAGACTGGAGCTGTTGCTGCAGGACTCACTGGTAAAGGACCTGCAACAGCTGCAATTACCTCTGAAGATAATGTTGGTAACATTGTTGATGGTTGGAGAGAATTTAATGGAGACATTATTACCACCAAAGTAAATCGTTTAAAGGCCCACATTACGAGGCAAGAGTAATGAAGTACGCGTTAATTAAGGAAACCAAGAAATTGAACGGATATGTTACTGCTCCGCCTTCCAAAAGTTACACTCATCGAGCTATAATAGCAGGATCTCTTGCTCATGGAAAGTCTGAGGTGAATAACCCTCTCTTTTGTGACGACGTTTTTGCGACAATAAACGCATGCTCAATGTTAGGCGCATCTATAGAGATAACAAAAAACAATATGATAATCATAGGATCTAAAAATCCTATATCACCAAATGAAGCTATTGATTGTAAGGAAGCTGCATCTACAATCAGGTTCATCACACCAGTTGCAGCCCTCGCGAAAGGCGTTACAATCTTAACAGGTTCAGATTTATTGAAAAAAAGACCCATTGGCCCTTTAATCCATGCTTTACAACAACTAAAGGTCAATTGCACTTCAAATGGCGGATATCCGCCTGTTACAATATATGGTGGAGGAATCGTAGGTGGAAAAGCCTCGTTGGCTGGGAATGTAAGTTCCCAGTTTGTTACTGGTCTCTTACTTGCGTGTCCTAAAGCTGAAAACAACACATCTATCGATTTAACTACGCCTCTTGAATCTCAACCCTATGTTAAGCTGACTTTGCATGTTTTAAAGAATCATGGAGTAAGCGTAAATGTCTCACATGACTTTAAGAAATATTCAATTCCAGCCAATCAAAGTTACAATTCATTCAACCACATTGTTCCAGGAGACTTTTCCTCCGCATCCTTCCTGCTATCTGCAGCAGCTGTAACCAATTCAAAGTTAACTGTTGGAAACCTTTCTTTAAGAGAAGATAGACCGGATTCTGATATTGTAAACATACTGAGAGACATGAATGTAGACGTTGTCATCAAAGAAGATTCAGTTAAAATTCTTGGCGGAGAGTTAAAAGGAATTGAGATTGACGCAAAAAATATTCCTGATCTGGTTCCTATCTGCGCTGTGTTAGGTTGTTATGCTGAAGGGGAAACCAAGATCTATAATGCACATAGACTTAGAATAAAGGAGTCTAATAGGCTAGAATCAATTTCATCTGAGCTGAAAAAGATGGGAGCAAAAATCACAGTTACCCGAAATAGTTTATCTATAATAGGACCATCGAAACTTCAAGGAGCCACTATTAATCCTCATAATGATCATAGGATTGCAATGGCTTGTACGGTTTCAGCTCTAGCAGCCAAGGGTGAGACCAAGATCCTTCAAGCAAATTGCGT
>JAUVYS010000120.1 GCA_030602965.1 Candidatus Bathyarchaeota archaeon
CCGGAAGAGTTTAAACAGCAATTAATTATAAAGAAGTTTGATATTAGTGACAAACTCCTCGATGACATCCGAGAACATCTCAAGAAGCAAGATGGCTGAATTCAAATATGAACCGTTTTTTAATCAGCTATGCTTCCATCTTGGCAGATACGAATATTTCGCGCGTCTCGTGAGCTGTGGGTCTGGCGCAGGTAAAACCATTGCTGGCGCGTGGGAAGCGTTAGAGTGGGCTTATGATAATCCTGGTTCTGTGGGCTACCTGTTCGAGCCGACCTTTAAAATGGTTAAGCGAGTTCTCATTCCAACTCTGCAAGATGATCTACTGCTTGGATCACCACTTGAATCGCATAATTTTGTTAAAAATTACAATCGCACAGACAGCATGATTGAGTTCACTAATGGATCTAAATGGTGGATGATAGGCATGGATGATCCAGAGTCAGCTGAAGGCCCGAACGTCGATTATATCTGGAGCGATGAGACAAGATTAATTCACCGAAACAGAATTGACACAGCTTTTAAAGTCTGGAAGAGACGTCTCAGAGGATCTGTTCCTGGTAAATACCCTGTTGGGTTTTGGTGCACCACAACTCCGAATGAGCCTGGCAGCGAGATCTGGAAGCAATTCGAAGATCCAGAAAACAAGATCCAGAACAGCAATGTTTACCGGTGGAGCATGGACGACAATCCGTATTTAGAAGAGCAGTATAAAGCTGAGATGAAAGCCTCACACACCGGCGGCTTATATGACAGATTCATATTAGGCCTCTTCGCAGCTGTCGGTGCAGGATCATTCGGATTCGACAGTTCAAAACATGTTTTCAAGAAGCCTCCAGTGATCAGACAAGTCATCTATGGCGTGGACTTCGGCTGGACAAACCCCTCTGTGATAGTCGCGGTTGGTTTCGATGGAGACGGCCGCGCCTACGTTCTCGAAGAGTTTCATCAGCGCAGGATACACTCAGAGACTCTTATAGAAGAAGCAAAGCAGATGGTGCAGCGATGGGGATCCGGTATTTTCTATTGTGACTCGAGTGAGCCGCGCACAATCGAGGAGATGAGACTCGCAGGCCTCGAAGCTGTCCCCAACAAGTCTAAGCGTGAAGAGGGCATCAGAGAGATCGGCGGCCGACTGAAAAAGAAGCCTGACGGTAGATATCGCTTACAGATCAGCGAGAACTGTGTAAACTTGATTTTTGAGATGCAAGTGTATCTGGAAAGTAAGAAAGAGAATGATCACGCGGTGGACGCTCTCAGGTATGCGCTTGCTTCAACGATCAGGGGGCCAGCGAGGTTCTTCGTTGAATCATTCTAATAGAGTAAATGATCAATATGTTAGAGAAAAACGAGGTTAAGCGGGAAGTGCGGAAAGAAGCTAAACGCACACGCAAGCTGATAATTAAAGAGTTAGGCACCTCTTTCTATGAGTTGCGGATCCGGCGCTGGCAAAACAAGCGTAAATCTTTGAGGGTACCATAAGTATTTTTGGACAAAAACCACCAAAAATACACCAAAAAAGCCCGTTAGAAGCATGTTTCAGATGGTCTAGAGCATGTTTGTGACCATATTGTGAGGGTTTGACTTTCTTTATGCGCTTATAGTAGCTAAGTGTAGTAATCTTTCAATGTAGTTTTCATTTGGAACATTTTTCTTTTTGTCAAGAAGATCGATCGATCACTTTCAGACTGAAGCTTAAATATAAAATTCTTTAAAAGAACAGATTATATCTCCATTTTAAATTACTTCATTGCAATTGTAATTGCACCTTTAGATTGATTCTTATGAACCCCGTTGTCTTTGAAGTATTGAATAATAAATACTGTAAAGGATGCGTTTTGAGTGGGAGTGAGAACCATATTTTTGTAAGGAATGAAACAATTGAAATAAATCAGAGATGTGCTCCAGAAAAAATCAAAACGCTTTTTGTGGCTGAATCCCCTCCAATGGCATTTTTAGAAGATAGTAGTAGATACTTCTATGCTCCAGGACAGATTAGATATGTCAGCCTTTTTTACCATATAATGTCTGTTCTGTTTGATAAAGAAATAAGGAATTATTCAAAATTCACTAAAGAGTACTTCTTGAAGAAATTCGAAACAAAAAGACAGTTTTATCTCATAGACATGGTCAAATGCCCGATAAATAAACTCACAAAAGAAGAAAAGAGACAAGCAATCGAATCTTGCTCAAAATACCTGAACAAAGAGCTGCATTCATTAGACTTCGAAAAAGTGTTTTTTATTGGAAAGAGCAGTTTCAAAAAAGCAAGCAGATACTTAGATTTGGATTTTGAGTATGATGTCATTCCTTTGCCTTTTGGTTCAAATAAGAATGTTCAAAACTTCAAGAAAGCACTTCTTACTCTTAAGTTGAAATGTGCGATATGAAAAAAGGTTTTCACGTATGCAACTGAGTGATTTATGTTAGTTTTTTGCACCTTATATTTTCATTTCTGTTTTTATTTTAGATACTTCTTTTTCTAGTTTATGCAGTGTCACAATCTTCTTCCAGTTTACGATTCTTATTACATCTTTCATTTCGTGGAATGATCCCTCGAGGAGTTGTTCAGCCTTCTCTTGAAACTTATCTGTGGTCACTAAGAATGGTTTGCTGTTCCATTTGTCCCATGAATGTTTGAGTTTAGTTAAGGCTTCAAAGAAGTTACCGCCAAAATGGACCTCAAAAACATGAGAGGGATTCCCAGCTTTTATCCTCCTCCACGCAGCATCAAGACGGTAACTGTCAATCGGATACTCAGTATCGCTGACCTTTCCAAGAAAACCGCCAATCGCACGGATCATGTCTCTTATTTCGTTGTGCTTCGGAATTAAGAGAGGCTTAGGTTTTTCCTTCTCAAAACGCTTATCTGTCGAAGGAAGCGTTGGCGTTTCTAGTTTACGTTTTATCTCAGCCATTTTTGATTGAAAATTCGCGTCGTCCATTACGGGAACGCTGCCCGCTGTTGATATAGGGGTGGTCAGATAACCGTATCTTACTGCTCCTCTGCCTAGATCATTCACCAATTCATTGTTAGGTAGCTTGTGTACCCTGAGGAACCAGAGGTATGCGTTCTCTATTTTTACGTCTTGAAAATAGTTAAGGACGTGATCTGCGGACCAGATGTAGCAATCAATCAGATTTCGTAGACTTTCAATGTTATCTCTCCTAATTTTAATGGTCTCAGTTAATACAACGTAATACTTGATGTCGGTTACGCCTTCATCTTTTGATTCAGCACTTTTCCTAGCAAAATCATGATGTCGCTTTTGAAAATAACTGCTCAGATAATCCTTGCGGGTTGAAAACCCATAAGTAGGATAGAGAAAGAATTCATCGTGTGCAGGAGGATACTTCCGAATCAACATCGTTTGAATCCCTTCGCCTAGAGCGTCCACGACACTACTCCATTCTTTCAAAACCCTTCTGCTTTCCGCCTCCAAAACAACCACACTTCAATACTTTCATTCTCGTTATTTACATGCTTTTCGGTTAGTTCCTATTTTTGTTGCTCCAACGCTAAACTACTTGAACAGGGAAAACTTTTGAGCGATAGGCAACACAAACAATCACCATTTAAAACATTGTTCCGTAAAGGCGTGGCTGAGACGATTCTCTTCCTCGCCTCAAAGGAAAAAGCAAGATATTCCGACATCAAAAAACAGAAATATGTCATCGGCGACAGGACATTAAGCCACATACTCAAAGAACTTCAAAAACAAAACATAATCGAACGAAAAGTGCTCTCAACCTTCCCAATCTCAACAAACTACTCCCTAACAGAAAAAGGAAAAACAGTTGCAAAATGCCTCAAAGAACTAAAGGAGGGCCTCACCCTCTGAAAAAACCAGCCAAACCCAATATTTATGCGCTAAGATCGATCGATCGATCGATTTTGCCACTATTCAAGATATTGAGACTAGCCCGAGGACAAATATATCAAAAACCTTGAAAAAATCAAGGGATAATTTTACTTTAAAGTAATAACAATTTATTCCTCATGAAAACCCGGGTAGAAGTAAGAAGAGCTGATAAAGACAAGCTATTCTCCTTAGCAAAGAAGAGAATAGATACCTTTCTTATCTTGAAGGGAATTTATAATGACGCTTTTCTTAAGGAATTAGTGAAACGCAAATATAATAATGATAACCTTCTTTTATTTTGGCTCATGTTTGATAATCCAGTTGCAACCCGTTTGTTCAAATATATTGAGGAAAATCTAAAGACTCTTGAACCTGAAGGTGGCATTCAAAAATTCAATCATAAACTTAGGCAATGGGACACAGTTCATTTTGAAAGTATTATTACAGAACTTGAGTTTGCTGCTGATTATAAAAGAAAGGGCTACAAGATAGAACTAGAACCAATTCTTCCAAATGGGAAAAAGAGTGATTTTTCTGCTAGTAAGGATTCTTTAAAAATCTATTTTGAATTAACGGAGCGGTTTACTAAAAGGTATATGGAAGAAAGTGCAATAATGTATGAGTTATCTATCAT